>NZ_JACARP010000014.1:0-78160 GCF_013386595.1 Brevundimonas sp. P7753
AGGTGGTGCAAGAGAAGCCGCCCGAGCCGACGCCGACCCCGATGGATCAGCCGGTCGAGGCTGCGCCTCCGCCGCCGGATGCGCCGTCTGAACCGACGGTCGGGGACAGCGCCCTGACCGCCCGCGAAGGGGCCGGGCCGTCCAACTACGGTCTGGCGCGCGGCGACGGCTCGGGGACCCGCATCGGCGGGCGTCCCGGCGGCGGCGACGGCGGTTTCGGCGCCTATGGCGAGCTGGCCCGTCGTGAAGTGACCCAGGCCGTCCAGGGCGAACGCGACCTGAGCCGGGGCCGCTACTCCGCCCAACTGGCGGTCACGGTCGACGCCGAGGGCCGGATCACCTCGGTCCGTCTGCTGCGCGGCACCGGCGACGCCCGTCGCGACGCCGCCCTGCAACGCGCCCTGACCGGCCTGAAGCTATCCCGCCGCCCGCCCGACGGCCTGCCCGTCATGCGTATCGAACTGAACGCCCGAAGCGGCGCCTGACCTCCCTCCTGACACTCCTGGGGATTATCGTAAATGAACCGTCCTAACCGCCTCAAACCGGCCCTGATGGCCTGCGCCGCAGGCCTCAGCCTGCTGGCCGCCCAGCCGGCCTTCGCCCAGACCGTCGACTCCGCCAAGCTGCTGGAGCTGATGGTCGCCAAGGGCCTGGTCACTCGCGAGGAGGCCGACGGCCTGCTGGCCCAGGCGACGGTCGCTCCGACCCCTGCGCCGGTCCCGGCCGGCGGCGTGGCCAACGGGGTGCAGACCATCCCCTATATCCCGCAGGTCGTCCGCGATCAGATCAAGGAAGAACTGCGCGCCGAACTGGGAACCCAGGCTCAGGCCCAGGGCTGGTCGGCGCCCGGCCAGACGCCGGAATGGACGCGCGGCATCACCCTGTCGGGCGACATTCGCGTGCGCGGCGAAGGCGTCTTCATGGACGACAATAACGCCGACATCTTCGTCGATTACGGCGCGATCAACGGCGGGCCCGGCCAGAACATCAACGACAAGACGCCGGGCTATGTCGGCCCGCCCTACCTCAACACCCTGGAAGACCGCCAGCGCGCCCGCATCCGCGCCCGCTTCGGCCTGAAGGCCCAGATCGACAGCTGGATCTCGGCCGAGGTGCGCGTGGCCACCGGCAATGACAGCTCGCCCGTCTCGACCAACCAGACGCTCGGCGGCGGCGACGAGTTCGGCAAATACGCCCTGTGGCTGGATCGCGCGGCCATCCGCCTGACCCCGGTTCAGGACGTGGCCCTGGACTTCGGCCGCTTCGGCAATCCCTTCTGGACCGGCGATCTGGTGTTTGACGACGACCTGAACTTCGACGGGGTGGCTGTCTCGGCGCGCCATGCGCTGAACTCGGGGTTCGCCGTCTTCGGCACGGCCGGCGCCTTCCCCATTTTCAACACCGACTTCAACTTCGGCTCGCGCAATGCGCCGGAAGGCAAGGGCGGGCCGTTCGAGAGCCGGGACAAGTACCTGCTGGCGGCCCAGCTGGGCCTGGACTGGACGCCGCGCGACGACGTGCGCGTGCGCGCCGCCGTCGGCTACTTCAACTTCGACGGCGTGGAGGGCGAGGTCTCCAAGCCCTGCCAGTTCTACGAAACCGTCTGCGACACCGACCCGACGCGTCCGCAGTTCCAGCAGTTCGGCAACACCATGTTCCCGATCCGCAATGTGGTCGCCGATCCGCTGAACCCGATCACCAGCCCCGAGAACCAGTATTTCGGCCTGGCCTCGGCCTATGAGGTGCTGAACGTCCGCGCCAGCCTGGACTTCAACGCCTTTGACGGCGTCGGCTTCCGGGTCGAGGGCGACTATGTCGAGAACCTGGGTCTCGACGACGCCATGATGCGTCTGCGCGCGGTCAACAACCTCGGCCCGTCGACGACCGTTCCTGATCCGACCAACGCCAACGGGACCGTCACTCTGCCGGGCGCCTGGGACGGCGGCTCGTCAGGCTGGTCGGTCAAGCTGACGGCGGGCCGGCTGGACCTGGCGTCGCGCGGCGACTGGAATGTTCACGCCGGCTATCGCCATCTCGAATCCGACGCGGTTCTGGACGCCTTCACCGACAGCGATTTCCACCTCGGCGGGACTAACTCGCAGGGCTGGATGGTCGGCGGCGCCTACGCCTTCGGCAAGAACACGGCGGTCAGCGCCCGCTGGCTGTCGGCCGAGGAGATCGCCGGCGCGCCCCTGTCGGCGGATCGCCTGCTGATCGACCTGCTGACCCGGTTCTGATCCGCGCCATGACGACGGCTTTCGCCCTTCTGCGCTCGACCCTTCGCCGCGTCGCCTTCGACGGGTCGATGGCGCGCGCCTGTGCGGACGCTGTCGTCATGCGCTCTCGGTTCGTCGTCTCGCCCGGTTCACGCCCGTTCCGGGGCGAGGCGATGCGGGCGGGCCGCCTTGGCATATCCCCTGTCAAAGCGGCCCGTCTTCTTCCGCTGCTGGCGCTTGCGCCCGCAGCGGCCCTGGCTCAGGATTCTGCGCCCGCGTCGCCGTCCGTCAGTCTTTGCGTTCAGGTCGATGTCGGGGGTGATCGCGCCGGTCATCTGGATTGCGCCGCCGAGGCGTTGCAACGCGCCGCCCGCATCGCCCAGAGCCAGGCCCGCGCCGCCTTCGAGGCGCCGACGCCCGACGTGCGCTCGTCCGACCTGACCGTCGGCGTCGTCAGCCAGACCGCTGTGCGCCAGCGGCTGGGCTCGAACTTCGGCCAGTCCGTCCATCCCCAGCGTCCCGCGCGGCCCGCGCCGTCGTCGCGACCGGGAGGACGCCCATGAGCCGCCCCGACCTTTCCCTTTCTCAGGCCGAGGGCGCCCCGCGCCCCGTCTGCTCCCTCATTCGCCAGACAGCCGCGCTCGCGGCCTCTGCTCCTCTGGAGATCGCCCGATGATCCGTCTCGACTCGCGTTCGCTGCGCCGCCGTCTGCTGGTCGGCGCCTCGCTCGGCTCCCTGATCGTCGCCGGCGCGGCCGAGGCCCAGAACCGGGGCGGCTTCGGCAGCCGGGGCGGGGCGGGCGCCAATCCGACCGCTGCCGTCAGCCAGGCCATCCAGGCCGAGGCCGGTCGCGCGGCTCAGGCGTCGTCCGCGAGCCAGCGCGCCATCGCCTCCTTCGCCCGCGCCGCCGCCACGCGCAGCGCTATGAGCGCGGCCCAGAACGCCGCCCGCGCCGCCGCTCAGGCCGCTCAGAGCCATATCCCCAACGGCCTGGGGCAGGGCGGGCTTCAGGTCGCCGACGGCGTGACCCTGGACCCCAATCTGTGGATCGGCGCCAATGGTCCGACCCAGACGACGGAGGCGGATGGCCGCACCACGGTCACTGTCGGCCAGACCGAGCAGAAGGCCATCCTGACCTGGGACAGCTTCAACGTCGGTCGCGAGACGGACCTGGTCTTCAACCAGCAGGGCCGTTCCGACTGGGTCGCCCTGAACCGCGTCACCGACGCGAGCGCTGATCCGACCAAGATTCTGGGCAGCATCAAGGCTGACGGCTCGGTCTACATCATCAACCGCAACGGCATCATTTTCGGCGGCGCCTCGCAGGTCAACGTCCGCAACCTGATCGCCTCCACGGCCAATATCTCGGACATCCAGTTCCGTGAGCGCGGCATCTACGCGACCGAGACGCCCAGCCCCAACTGGTGGGAGCCGCCGATCCTGACGCCGGCCTTCACCAACGCCAGCGGCGCGGTGAAGGTCGAGGCGGGCGCGCGGATCACCACGACCAAACCGGCCACCGTCGTCGAGGGCGGCGGCTTCGTCGCTCTGATGGGGTCCGAGGTCGAGAACGCCGGCTCCATCGTCACGGCTCGGGGCCAGACCCTTCTGGCGGCGGGCGACAACTTCATCCTGCGTCCGGGTTACGGTACGGCGGGCAATCCGAGCTCGACCACGCGCGGTCAGGAAGTCGCCATCACCCTGAACGCCGGCAGCGACGCCGGCCGGGTGGTCAACAGCGGCGTGGTCGAAGCGACCGAGGGCGATATCACTCTGGCCGGACGTCACGTGGTTCAGGACGGCGTGGCCATCGCCACCACCTCGGTCAATACGCGCGGCACCGTTCACCTGCTGACGGACCTGAGCGACGCCGAGTCCAGCGTCACCCTGACCGACGACAGCCTGACCCTGATCCTGCCGGAACTCGACAGCGACGCCACGGCGACCAACGCCCAGCGTGACGCCCTGCTGGCGGAATCGGCCCTCGGTGTCGGCAGCACCATCCTGTTGAACAACCAGGGCATCAACCGGCTCAGCTACATGCTGCCCGACCGCAAGGACATGTCGCGGGTCGAGATCTCCACCGGCGGCTCGGTCGAGTTCCAGGGGGCGTCCCAGACCATCGCCCAGGGCGGCCAGATCGCCGTTGTGGCGATGAAGCGCACCACGGTCCACGACGGCGCCGAACTGAACGTCTCGGGCGTGCGCGACGTGGCCATGGACATGGCTTCCAACAATCTCAAGGTGAACATCCAGCCGTTCGAGCTGCGCGACTCGCCGCTGAACCGCGAGGGTGAAGGCCTCAAGAACAACGACGTCTGGATCGATATCCGCGACCTGATCCTGCTGCCCAGCGGCACGGGCGGTCATGAGGGCGATCGCTACTACACGCCGGGCGGCCTGATCGAGGTCGGCGGCCATCTGGGCAACACCGCCCACGGCATAGGCGAGTGGGCGGCTCAGGGCGGGACCATCGCCATCTCCAGCAAGGAGATCGTGGCCCACAAGGGCGCGGTGTTCGACATCTCGGGCGGGTCGCTGGACTACGCCGCCGGCTATATCCAATCGACGCGGATGCTGGGCTCGGACGGCAAGTTGTACGATCTCGGCAAGGCGCCGGCGGGCGTGAAGATGCTGGCCGTAGGCAACGCCTTCGTCGTCAATCATGACCGCTGGGGCGCAGCCTTCCAGGAGGTCTATGCCCAGCCCCTGTTCAATTCGTCGCGCAGCGTGCGTTGGGAGGCGGGCTATACCGTCGGGCGCGACGCAGGCGTCCTGTCGCTGTCGGCGCCGACCGTCCTGTTCGACGGCCAGATCGTCGCTGACGTGGTGGTCGGCGACCGCCAGACGGGCGTGCGCCCGACGACCCCGCCGGTTATCAAGGACGGCGGGATCTCGGGTGACTTCCCGCAACGTCTGGACGGCTATGACCTGCCTCAGAACGTCACCCCGCTGGCAGGCGGCCTCTATGTCGGCAACAAGCTGCACCAGACCTATGCGCCCGTCCTGACGCAGGAAGTTCCGTTCGCCAACACGGTGATCGTGGGCGAAGGCGGCGGCTCGGTCGGGGTCGAGGCGGGGGCGGCGCTGATGCCGGATCTGCTGAACACCGTCCTCCTGTCGGCTGAGGCCCTGAGCGAGGCGGGACTGGGTTCGCTGCGCGTCAACGGCGGCTCCATCAAGATCGAGGGGGACCTGACCCTGAGCCCCGGCGGCGACGTGGCCATGCGGGCTCAGACCATAGACGTCGAGGCCGACATCACGGCCCGCAGCGGCTCGATCTCACTGGCCGCGGTTCCGCCTTGCAGCGCGGGCTGCACCGCCGTGACGGACCTGACGGTCGGGGAGGGCGTGACGCTGGACGCCAGCGGCCTGTGGGCCAATGTGAAGACCGGCGGCGACGTTCGCGACCTGGCGCACCTCGAAGGCGGCTCGGTCATGCTGGAAAGCCGCCAGGGCAACCTGACCCTGTCGAAGGACAGCCTGATCGACGTCTCGGCGGGCGGGGCTGTCCTGCTGGACGGCAAGACGGTCGGCGCCAAGGGCGGCTCGGTCGGCCTGGCCGTCGGCGCCGAGCCGCGCGCCGTCATGGGCCAACTGACGCTGGACGGCGCCATTCACGCCTATGGCTCAGGCGAGAAGGCAGGCGGCACGCTGACGGTCTCGGCTGCTGGTCGCCCGATCACCATCGGCGAGGCCGTGCTGGGCGGCGGCGAGGAACTGGCTGCGGGCGAGCCCGCGCCCATGGACCTGCAGCTTCTGGAAGAACTGGTGCTGAAGGCCGGCGAGGCCCTGCCGTTCGACTATAGCTATACGGTGGACCGGATCCCGGCCGGACAGCCGCTGCCGGGCACGGCCAATGTCGAGTTCTCCGGCATCACCCTGACCGGCGAATGGACGATCCCGGATGGGGTGGAGGTCTATGACGCCGACTACAAGATGTATTTCGGCGGGACGGTGTTGCCGGCCGGCTTCTATATCGAGCTGGGCTATGGGCAGTTGCCGGGTGGCACGATCGTTCCGGCCGAAATCTGGCCGGACGGCATCAGCATTCCGCCGGTCGCCTACACCTACGCCAAGGGCGAGATTCTCCAGGCCGATCTGATCCTGCCGGCGGGGCGGACCGTCACCGCCGGGACCGTGTTCCAGACCGCAATCAAGGTCGCCAAGCCTCTGCACCTTGAGGCCGACCTCTTCCAGACCGGCTTCTCTCGCTACGACATCCGCGCAGGCGGCGACCTGCATGTCGGCGGCCAGCTGGATGTCAGTGCGCCGGTGCGTCGCTTTACGGCTGACAGCGCCAACATCGCCAGCGGCGCGGCGCCGCAGGACGCCATGGAGCTGTGGACGCCGGACATGCTGCGCGAGGACGCGGCCAACGGCCGGTTCGTCCAGCGTCAGGGGGCCAGCCTCAATCTGACGGCCCACGGCCTCAGCGAGCGCAACTGGATGACCGGCTATGGCAACCCCATAACCGACCCGCGCCCGATCGGCGAACTGGTCCTGGCCGAGGGCGCGAGCATCCGCGTCGACGACGGTCAGTCGGTCAGCCTGACCGCGATGGAGGGCATGAGGATCGACGGCCGTATCGAGGCGCGCGGCGGCAAGGTGACGCTGCTCGCGGGTCGCGAAGAGAACGAACGGCGCGACTATCAGCCTTCGGAAATCGTCTACAACCCGACCACCGCCCTGTGGCTGGGCGAGAACAGCGTCATCGACGTTTCGGGTCGGGGCGTGAGCGCCCTGGGCGCCGACGGCGCGCGTTACGGCCACGTCTCCAAGGGCGGCGAGATCACGGTCGGCGGCAAGCGCGCGGCCTATGTGGTGGTGCGTCCCGGCGCCGTTCTGGACGCCTCGGGCGCCTCGACCGAGATTGACTATCTGACCTCGGCGCTGACGGGCGACAAGGGGACCCTGACGGTCGCCAGCGACGGCGGCGCGATCCGCTTCCAGTCGCAGTACGGCATCTTCCTCGACGGCGACATGCGGGCCCATGCGGGCGGCGCCGGCGCCTCGGGCGGGCTGCTGTCGGTTACTTTGAACACGCCCTATGTGGCGCAGTTGGGCCTCGGCTCGCGCGACATGCCCGACTACATGCGCCGTCTGCGCAGCATCATCCTGGGCCAGGAACAAGACAGCGGTCTGACGGCGGACCTGCAATATGGCGACTGCGTCACCGGCTGCTGGACGCCGGGCCAACTGGTCGCCGACGCCATGGCCGCCAATGACGGCTTGGCCGATGTGGTCGGTCAGGCGCGGATCGGGGTGGACCAGATCACGGCGGGGGGCTTCGGCAGCCTGACCCTGGACTCGTCGGACGTCGTCCTGCTGGACGGGGCGGTGAACCTGAAGCTGGCGCGCAACCTGACCCTGTCGGGGACCATCGGCGCGATGGGCGACAGCGCAGACCTCGATTCCAGCCTGAGCGCCGCCTACGTCCGGTTCGTCGCCGCCGGCTCGATGAACGGCAACAACCTGGTCCGCTCGGAAGACGGCCGTCCGGCCCTGTTCAAGATGCCGGAGATCGGCGCGGGCCGGCTGACGATCACGGGCGGTCTGGTCGACATGGGCGGGGCCCGTTTCGGCGTCAACGGCTCGATCGGCCTGTCGGGCGGTCGCCAGCTTGACTACGAATACGCCGCGCACGGTCAGATCGACGTGGTCAGCCGCAGCGACATCCGCATGACCGGCGGCGAGGTCAATGCGATCAGCAATATCTCGCTGACCGCCGCCCAGATCTATCCGACGACCGGCGCGACCGCGGCCATCTATGCGGGCAAGTACGTCTACACCATTCCCGGCACGACCAACTCCTACAACTCCCTGGTGCCCGGAGGCGTCGTCAGCTTCCACAAGCTGGAGGGGGCGACGCCCGCCGCGCCGTTGTCGCTCTATGGTTCGCTGACCGTGGGCGCCGACATCATCAATCAGGGCGGGGTGCTGCGCGCGCCGCTCGGCTCGATCGTTCTGGGCGTCGGCGGCGACAAGTTTGTTCCCGGCCTCGACCAGCTGGAGCCCGGCCAAAACTACTGGAGCGAGGTGTCGGTCACGACTTCGGAAGTGAACCTGCTGCCCGGCAGCCTGACCTCGGCCAGCGCCAAGGATCTGGTCATTCCCTACGGCGGGACCATCGACGGCCTGATCTGGCGTCTGAACGGCGCCGACCTCAAGTCCACCCTGAACAGCCAGGGCGTCACCGTGGTGGGGTCGCTGCGGGCCGATGAAGGTTCGGTGCTGGACCTCTCGGGCGGCGGCACGCCGGCGGGCGCGGGCTTTGTTCCCGGTCGCGGCGGTTCGGTCGACGTCCTGAAGACGGCGCTGGCCAATCTGAGCCCGGCCTTCGATGGTCTGAGCCACGCCGACAATAAGGTCTACGCCATCGTGCCGTCCTATGGCGGCTCGGTCGCGCCGACGACCATTGACGGTCACGCCCAGCCAGGCGTCGGCCAGCAGATCGTCATTCCGGCCGGAATCGAGGGTCTGGCGGCGGGCGTCTATACCCTGCTGCCCGCCGAATACGCGCTGATGAACGGCGCCTTCCGGGTGGAGCTGGGGTCCAACCTGCCGGCGGGCAGCGGAAACCTGACGCATCTGGCGGATGGGTCGACCCACCTGGGCGTGACCACCTCGATCGCCAACACCGACATCCGCAGCGCCCTGAAGGTCGAGGCCATCCTGACCCCGGCCAAGGTGGTCCGCACCTATTCCCAGTACAATGAGACCAGCTTCGGCGAATTCCTGCTCAAGGCGCCGGCGTCGGCTCAGTTCAATAATCCGCTGCCGATCCTGCCCGAGGACGGCAAGACCTTCCTTCTGGCCCTGACCCCGCCCAAGGCCGACAGTGATCGTCCGGCCTTCTCCTTCAAGGGCAAGGGTCTGTTCGATGCAGCCAAGGGCGGCCTGGGCGGCGCGCTCGCCGTCGTCGCCGGCTCCTACTACAGCAGCGGCGACTACACCCTGGAGATCCTGGCCGACGGCGCGACGGGCTCCGAGAAGTCCCTGTCTCTCTATGCGTCCGACCTGAATGCGGTCGGCGCGCGGATCATGACCCTGGGCGGGGTGTCGCACCGGGTCTCCACCAGTCTGTCGAACAGCATCCAGGTGCTGGTCGGCGCCGGCATGCCCAACCAGCCCAACTTCAGCTACAGCGGCTTCGCCGGCGTCGTCGTGCGCGAAGGCGCAGTGCTGGAGGGGCCGCAGGTCCTACTGGTCGCCGACCGCAACGCCGACATTCTGGTCGAATCCGGCGCACGGATCACGACCCTGGGCAAGGGCGACCCGGCCTTTGACTCGACCATGGGCTACACGCTGATGGCCAACAATGTGAACCTGCTGGCCGTGTCGAACGGCCTGCTGGAGTTCACCAGCAATACGGCCGCCGCCGGCAGCACGGGCGTCATCACCGTACAGGACGGCGCGTCCCTCTATTCCGACGGCACGCTCAGCTTCGTCACCCCCGGCGCGGTCAGCCTGGGTGAGAACGTCAACTATGGCGCGCGCTACCTGGCCTTCGCCTCGGGTGCGGTGAACATCGGGACCAGCGCGGCCCTGGCCGAGGCGGCGACGGACGGCGTCCTGCCCTCGGGCATCGCGTTGAACCAGTCTGTGCTGGACCGTCTGATGGCGGGCGACCAGAGCGCGGGCGCGCCCAAGCTGGAGCGGCTGATCCTGTCGGCCAGCCAGTCGGTCAACTTCTATGGCTCGGTCAGCCTGGACACCCGCGACGCGGCCACCGGCGTTTCGAAGCTGCAACTGGTGCTGAACACTCCGGCCCTCTACGGCGCAGGCGACGCGGGCGACGTGGCCCAGATCACGACCGGAACCCTGGTGTGGAATGGCGTTCTGGGCGTCCAGGGCGACCAGTGGAACGCGGCCGTCATCACCGGCTTGCCGGGCGCGCCGATCCACGGCGGGCCGGGCGAAGGGCTGGGCACGCTGAACCTGATCGCCGACCGCATCGTCCTGGGCTACCAGGACGGGCTGGCGATCAGCGCCAACCTGCCGCTGAACCGGCTGGCCCTGGGTTTCAGCACCGTCAACCTGACGGCGACGCAGCGCATCGAGGCCAACCACAAGGGCGATCTGGCCGTCTATCAGTCGCAGGCCGTCTATGGTCAGGCGGGGCAGGGCGGCACGCTGAACCTGACCACGCCGCTGCTGACCGGACAGGCCGGGTCCAGCCTGCACTACAAGGCGGGCGGCGCGATCAACCTGAGCGCGCCTGCGGGCGCCACGGCGGCCGAGACCGCCAAGCCGCAGCTGGGCGCCGAGATCAAGATGACCGCCGCCAGCATCACGGCGGACACCACCATCGCCCTGCCCAGCGGCCGACTGGTCCTGACGGCGACCGAGGGCGATATCGTCCTGGGTCAGAATGCGCGCCTCGACATGGCGGGCAGGGCGACCGACTTCTTCGATGAGACCCGCTACAGCTGGGGCGGCGACGTCGAGCTGGAAAGCGCAAAGGGCGACGTCGTCCTATCCTCGGGGTCCAAGATCGACCTGAGCGCCGACTACAACCATGCGGGCACGTTGAAGGTCACGGCGCTGAACGGCGCGGCGACGCTGGACGGCGTTATCGAGGCCCACGCCCGCAACGGCGACAAGGCGCCTGACGCCTCGCTGCGCAACGGCTCCATCGACATCCGCGCCAACGTGGTCAGCGACTTCAAGGACCTGAACGAGCGCCTGACCGAAAGCGGCGTCACCGAGAGCCGCAGCTTCGTCATCAAGACCGGCGACCTGGTCATCGGCGACGAGGTCAAGGCGCGTCAGGTGACGATCGCGGCGGACGGCGGCGATCTGATCGTCAACGGCCGCATCGACGCCAGCGGCGCACGCCCCGGCGCGATCCGCCTGTCGGCGGGCGACGACCTGACCCTGGCCGCGACGGCGGTGCTGGACGCCAGGGCCGACACTGTGGCGGTCGACGGCTATGGCGCGCCGATCGAGGCGTCCAACCGCGCCAATATAGAACTGGCCAGCGGGGCCGGAACCCTGACCCTGACGTCGGGGGCGACGCTGGATCTGTCGTCGCCGGACGGCGTGAACCGGGGCCGGGTCGAGCTGAACGCCCCGCGTCTGGGCGGCAATGACATCGCCATTCAGGCGGGCGGCGCGTTGACGATCAAGGGCGCCGACAGCCTGTCGGTCAACGGTTTCCGCACCTATCAACCGGCAGGCGGCGTCATCAGTCAGGCCCTGATGGATGACATCCATCTGGACAGCACGGCCTTTATCAACGCCGCCATCGTCAACCAGGCCCTGTTGGAGCGTCTGGCGGGACTGCGCGCCTATCAGGACGCATTCCATCTACGTCCGGGCGTGGAGCTGGCCAGCGCGCCGGGTCAGAGCCTGAGCGTATCGGGGGACCTGAACCTGGCCGGCTATCGCTACGCCAGCCTGAACGCCGACACGCAGATGACCGGCGTCTATGGCTCAGGCGAGGCCGGCGTCCTGCTGGTTCGCGCCGCCGACGACCTGAACATCTACGGCAGCATCACCGACGGCTTCGGCGAGCCTGCGCGCACGCCGGACGACAACGGCTGGGTGCTGTATGGTACCAGCGAAGCGGGCGGCGTCGGCGTCTGGCCGGCAGACCACCAGCTGTCGGCTCCGGTGAAGCTGGCCGCCGGCGCCAGTTTCCCGACCGGCGTCAAGCTGACCTTCGACGCGCCGGTCGACGGCTTCAGCGTCCTGGGCAACACGGTGATCGGCGCGGAGACGCGTCTGGCCCAGGCCGTGACCCTGCCGCAGGACTGGGTGGCGACCTCGGCTATCCATCTGCCGGACGGCAGCGTCATTGCACGGGGATCGATCCTCGAAGCCGGCACGATCCTGCCCGCCAATGCGCGGCTGGAGCAGGGCGCCATGTTCCCGATGACGGTGGCCTTGCAGGCGACGACCTGGCCCAAGGACACGCCCTTGCCGGCGCAGTTGAAGCTGTCCGAGGCGACGCAGCTTCAGGCCGGCGACATCCTGCCGCGCAACACCAATATCGCCATCGCGGGTCTGTTCGGCCTGATGCGCGATCCGGTGGTGCTGGACGCGGCCTATGTCATGCGCGGCGATCCGATCGCGCCGGGCGTCACCACCTTCCTCGGCGGGCGGGATTCCGACCTGGTGCTGGGTTTCGAGATCGAGGTGCGTGACAACAGCCGCGTTTTCTCGGGGACGATCATTCCCTTCGATTTCGTCAGCAGCGAGTACGACTACATTTTCGCCACGGGGTGGACGGCGACGGCGCCCATCTGGGCCAGCCGCGCAGCCTTCGAGGCGGGGTCGGCGCCCCTCTATGCGGCAGGCGCGACCGTCACCAGCTATATCGAGCCTGGGGCCTATTACGGCTCGGGAACCGTCATTCCGACTGACGTGGGCGACAGCTTCGGCATCCTCGCTTCGCGGGTGCCTGCCGGGACCCCGATCAATGTGTTCGAGGGCGAGGTCGCGCTGAACCGCAACATCACCCTGGCGGCAGGCGTGACCGTGCCGGCGGGCGTCAACCTGCAGCCGCTTGGTCAGACCCTGCACAACACTCGGCCGGTTCAGGCTGACGGGACGCAGGGCCGTATCTGGGCCGTGGCGCCGATGCTGGCGGCGGGATCGCAGTCCTGGTCGATGCGCTTCGTCGCGGGCGCCGACATCGGTTCGTCGGACGGGCGCACTCTGCGTGCGGCGACCGACCTGGCCAATGCAGGCCATTCGGGCGACCTGACCCTGTCGGACCGTCACTACGTCAATCCGCAGGCCTCGGCGGCGGACGGGTTCTCGCCCAACTGGCTGACCGGCATGAAGCTGATGCAGAACTTCAGCGTCATCCGCACCGGGGTCGGCTCGCTGGACCTGCTGGCGGGCGGCGACTACGAGCAGATGTCGCTGTTCGGCGTCTATACGGCGGGTACGCCCTCGGCGGAGATCGGCGGGCTGACGCTGGACGGTCATAACGTCTACAACCAGCCGCGCGCGACGCTGGCGGGGTCCAGCGGCATGGCCAATCCGTGGATCGGTCAGAACTTCGACGGCTACGCCGCCTCGAACCAGGACTATCAGGCCTGGTATCCCGAGCACGGCGGCGATCTGATGCTGGCGGTTCAGGGGCGACTGACCGGCTACGCTACAGATCGCGACTCTGGCTACCAGCGGGTCGGCAGCGGCTCGGTCGGCAACTGGCTGTGGCGTCAGGGCGGCTATGGCGTCACCGACGGTCAGTCGGCGCAACTGGGGCAGGACGTGCCCACCGCCTGGTGGATCAACTTCGGCGGCTATGTCCCGAACAACGCCGGCAGCTTCAACGACTACGTCAACTTCAACGCTCCCCTGCTGGAAGGCTTCATGGGCATCGGGGCCCTGGGCGGCGGCAATCTGATCGTGCGCGCAGGCGGCGACGCCGGGGTGCATCAAAACTGGGCCCTGAACTCGGCCGGCTATCCCGACAGCAACCTGGGCCGGATCGCCAGCACGGCGCTGAACTTCGCCGTCGGCGGCACGGGGCGTGTGACTTCGGTCATCCGCAACGCCGGCGTCGTCGTGGACGGTACGGTGGTCCAGACCGGCGGCGGCGACATCGACATTCGCCTGGGCGGCACGCTGAACGCCGGAGCGGGCGCAGCCACGCCTTCGCCCCTGGCGGGCGGCGGCGTCGTCAACCTGCGGGGCGATACGGCCATCATGGCGGGGGGCGTAGGCGCCACGGCCTACGTCGGCGGGCGGGATGAACTGGACCCGCGTCGCTTTGATCCGCTGCGGACGCCGTTCCAGGACGCCTTTGGCGGCGTCACCCTGGTTCTGGGAGACGGGAGCGCCAGCCTCAATACGCGGGGCGATCTGGTCCTGACCGGCATCGGCGATCCCGGCTCGACCGTCACCTCTATCGCGGGCGTCTCGGTCGGCTATGTGAATGCTTCGGGTCAGTTCATCCGCCCCGACGGCCTGATCATGCAGACCAGCTTCTCGCTGTGGAGGGACGACACCCACATCGACCTGTTCAGCGCCGGCGGCGACGTGACCCCGATCACCGGGGGCGACGGCGATGCGGGCGGTCGTGAAGGCCGTTACTGGTATCCGCCGATCCTTCGGGTCACGGCGGCCCAGGGCAACATCTACTGGAACGCCGGTCGATGCGACGACTACAACTGCAACGCAGGCATCCTGCCGCTAGAGCTGGCGCCGTCGCCCCTGGGGCAGGTCGAGTTCCTGGCCGGGGTGTCGATCCTGGGCGGCGGCTTCCGGGCCACAGACAGCGCCGGCCCCTTCGCCGCCGGTCGACCGATCGCCCTGTCGGGGATGTCCAACGCTCTGGACCTGCTGCCCAATCCGTTCCGTCCGGTGTGGATCACGGAATGGCGCAACTTCGTGACGGCGGACCCGAACGCGGTGAAGCCTGTTCAGGGCAACGCCATGAGCATCGGCGGACTGACGGCCTTCCAGAAGGACACGGCCACGGGAACCCTGATCGCCGGCCGCAAGGCGCCTGCGCTCTTCTATGCGGCGAACGGCGACATCAGCAACGTGAGCTTCGGCTTCATGACCTATGAGGGGCAGTCGCAGCTCTATGTGAACTCGGGTCCGGTCGATCTTCGGGCCTCGCGCGACATCGTCAACCTCGGCACCGGCACGGGTCTGGGTTGCCCGCCGGGCGGTCCGGCGGAATGCCGCGCCGCCGCCTATCTGTTCGGCGTCTTCAACCAGGGCGGTCTGGTGGTGCACAACGACCCCGCCGACATCTCGCTGATCTCGGCGGGTCGGGACATCATCTACGGCAACATGACGGTGGCCGGTCCGGGCAACCTGGTCGTCGAGGCGGGGCGCAACATCTATCAGGCGGACAACGGTCGCTTCACCAGCGTCGGCCCGCTGTTCGACCTGTCGCCCTCGACCCGCAACGGCGGGGCCGGAATCTCGATCCTGACCGGGGTCGGGGCGGGCGGTCCCAACTATGACGCCTTCACCGATCTGTATCTGGACCCGGCCAATCTGGCCGAGGTCGGGCGGCCCCTGGCCGATCAGGACGGCAAGGTGGTCAAGACCTACGACGTCGAACTGGTCCAGTGGCTGAAGGATCGCTTCGGCTACGAGGCGTCCGGCTCCGAAGACGCTCTGACCTACTTCAACGGTCTGGATCGCCAGCAGCGCGGCGTCTTCGCCCGACGGGTCTATTTCGACGAGCTGAAGGCGGGCGGTCGCGAATACAACGACCCCAATGGTCCGCGTTTCAGCAGCTATCTGCGCGGTCGCAACGCCATCGCCGCCCTCTTCCCCGATAAGGACGCGCAGGGTCAGGCCATCTCCTACGCCGGGGATCTGACCCTGTTCGGCGGGTCGGGCGTGCGCACCCTGTTCGGCGGCGACATCGAGATGTTGGTGGCCGGCGGTCAGGCGGTGGTCGGCGTGGGCGGGGTGGCGCCGCCTTCGACGGCGGGCATCCTGTCCATGGGCTCGGGCGATATCGACATCTACTCGCTGAAGTCGGTGCTGCTGGGCCAGAGCCGGGTCTTCACCACCTTCGGCGGCGATCTTTTGATGTGGTCGGCCGAGGGCGACATCAACGCCGGGCGGGGGTCCAAATCGACCGCCGTCTATCAGCCGCCGCGCCGGGTCTATGACGGCTACGGCAATGTCACCCTGTCGCCGCCGACCCAGAACACCGGCGCCGGCATCGCCACCCTGAACCCCATCCCGGAAATCCCGGCGGGCGACGTAGACCTGATCGCGCCTCTGGGCACGATCGACGCGGGCGAGGCGGGCATCCGGGTCTCTGGCGACGTCAACCTGGCCGCGCTCCAGGTGGTCAACGCCGCCAACATCGAGGTCCAGGGCGACGCGGTAGGCATTCCGGCCGTGGCGGCGGTCAATACCGGCGCCCTGACGGCCGCCTCCTCGGCCAGCAGTTCGGTGGTGGCCGAGGCCGCCCGTCTGGCTGAACGCGCCCGTCCCAAGACCGGCGACATCCCCGCCATCATCACCAGCCGCTTCCTCGGCTTCGGCGAGTAACTGACAGCGGGAGGGAGGCCGACGCGCCTCCCTCCATGCGCCCCATTCTGACTGGAGTATCCCATGTCCCAGGCCATTGCCTTGCCCCTGTTTTATCGCGACCCGCAGCCGCTCTCGGCCGCCCAGCACGCCGCCTGGCGTCTGAAGGACGGCGACGTGGCCTTCGCCGCCGAAACCCCCTTCGTGCCCGTCGTGGTCGGCGAGATCGCCGCCGCCGCCCGCAGCTATCCCGTCGTCTTTTCAGCCGGGGAGGGGGCGCAGCCCGTGGCCGTCCTGGGTCTGGAGCAGCGCAACCTGTTCGTCGCCGAGGGGCGCTGGATGGACGAGGCCTATGTGCCCGCCTATGTGCGCCGCTATCCGTTCGGCTTCATCTCGACGATCAATCCCGAAGGCTTCGCCCTGGCCATCGACGCCGCGTCGGATCGCGTGATCCGGTCAGGCGAAGAGGGAACGACCCTGTTCGACGGCGACCAGCCCAGCCAGCTGACGCAGGACGCCATGGCCTTCTGCAACACCTTCCAGGGCGAGGCCGCGGCCACCCGCGCCTTCGGCGAGGCCCTGCGCGCCCAGAACCTGCTGATCGACCGCCGCGCCGACGCCACCCTGCCGGACGGGCGCAAGCTCGGCCTCGACGGTTTCCAGGTCATCGACACGGAACGGTTCGCAAACCTTGACGAGGCTGTCGTGCTGGACTGGCACCGTAGAGGGTGGCTGGCGCTGGTTCACTTCCATCTGGCCTCGCTGGAGCGTTTCGGCGCGCTGCTGACCCTGCAAACCCAGGCGGCGGCGACCGCTGAACCCGCGACCAAGCCGACCAAGTCAAAGAAAGCCTGATCCATGACCACCCGCTCCATTCTCGCCGCCCTGACCCTGGCTGCCGTCGCGGGCGCCGCCGTGCCAGCCGCCGCGCAACAGGCCGCCCAACCGCTCGGCGGCCCGGTCATTCCGGGCGTCTGCCTGCTGTCGCGCGAGGCGGTCTTCGCCAACGCCGCGGCTGGCAAGGCCGCCAGCGCCCGTCTTCAGGAACTTGCCGCAGCCGCCCAGACGGAGATTGAGGCCGAGCGCCAGCCGCTGGAGGCTGAACTGCGCGCCCTCGAAAGCCAGCCCGACAACGCCGCCCGTCGCCAACGCGCCGAGGCCCTGGCCGGCCAGTGGCAGACCCTGCAACAGAAGGCCGCCCATGCCGGTCAGGAAGTCGAGGCCACGCGGGTCAAGGCGATGGAGCGGATCGCCAACGAGGCCCAGCCCGCCATCGCCCAGGTCTATGCGACCAAGTCGTGCGGCCTGCTGCTGGACCGCAACTCGGCGCTGGGCGGCAATTTCGCCAACGATCTGACCGCCGAGGTGGTGCAGGCGCTGGACAGCCGCCTGTCGACCATCACCTTCGAACGCGAACGCCTGCCCCAGGCCGCTGCCCAGCCGGCGCGATAGAGCCGTGACCGGCGCTGCAACCCGCCCCAGACTGTCGTCCTGGCGCGCCTTGGCGACCGGGCTGGCCGCCGCGCTCGGGCTTGCGGCGCCGGTTCAGGCCCAAAGCCTGTCGCCCGAGGCTGCGCCCGCTGCGTGGGTCGCCTACGCCGAAGCGGCTACGCACACCGTAAAGACCTGGCTGGAGGAGTACGGCGAGGCGGCGTCCAACCTGCGTCTCTACCTGCACCAGACTCGTTCAGGGCCTGATCAGCCGACGCCGTCGCTGGAGTTGAAGCTCTGGATCGCCCCTGACGGCGGGGTGTCGCGCGTCGGCTTCGCCCCCCTGGGCGACCCAGAGGCGGACGCCGATCTTCAAACGTCCGTGCAGGGGCGTCGATTGCCGCCGCCGCCGTCTGGAATGCTCCAGCCCCTGCGTCTTGCCGTTCAACTGGAAGCGGCCACCTAGCTGGAGGCCTTTTCGAGCCGACGCAGGCTCCGGCGACGCTCGGTCAGTAGGTGTAGGTCAGGTCCACGCCCCACATCCGGGGTTCGGTCAGGCCCACGAACGGCGTGCCCAGCGTCGTGGCGGTGATGTTGTTGACGCCGGTCACATACTGATTGTCGAACAGGTTGTTGACGTAGACGCCGAGCTGATAGCGCGCGTTCGCAGTCCGCCAGTAGAGGCGCGCGTCCGTCCGGTTCTGAGCCTCGGACGGGTCGAACCAGCGGGTCTTCAGGCACGAGCCCTGGCCCGTCGAAGTGGTGTTGCACCGTCCCTCGCCGCGATAGGCGTGGATCACCTGCATGTCGAGCGAACCCATATCGCCCATGTTGTGGCGATAGGAGGCGCCGGCCGCCGCTGACCACAGGGGCTCGCCGGTAGGCTGTCCGGCCAGATCGCCGTCGTCGGTGATTTTCCGATTGTAGGTGGCGTCGATGTACTGGGCGTTGGCGAACAGCTTCAGTCCTTCCAGCGGTTCCACATCCAACTGCATGTCGAGGCCCCAGGCGGTGTCGTCGCTGGTCTCGATCAGATACTGCGGCACGCTGGACCCCGCCGGCACGACCAAGCGGATCGATTGTTTGCCGTCATAGTCGTACTGGAAGGCCGAGATGTTGAGGCGGGCCTTGGCGCCGAGGTCGCTCTTCAGGCCGATTTCAAAGTTCTGGACGTCTTCGTTGTCGAAACGCGAGGCAACCTCGACGCTGTTGAAGCCGCCGGCCTTGTAGCCCTTGGCGTAGGAGAAGAAGACCATGGCGCTGTCGGTCAGATGGTAGTCTGCGACGAAGCGCGGGCTGAGGTCCTCCCACGAATCCGACAGCTTGCAGGTCACGCCTTCCTGGACGGTGACGCCGTTCTCGCAGGGCACGCCGGCCAGGCCGGACAGGTCGAAGACATAGTCGGCGTATAGATAGCCGAGGCCCGGCCCCATGTTGTCGCTGAGCACGAAGTTGATCGTCGGGTCATTGAGCACCGCGTCCAGTCCAGGCGCGACGTGGCGGTCGTTCAGCCACTGGAACGACTTCTTGTCTTGGGTGTAGCGCAGGCCGAACGTCAGGTTCAGGCGATCCGTGGCGGCCCAGATGACGTCGGCGAAGAGGGCGGTCGCGTCGAAGTCGCCCTCGTTGATCATGTCCTCCTGCCAGCTGTGGCCCAGGGTGCTGGCGGAAATGCCGGCCATGCCCAGGATCATGTCGGCGAGCGAGAACAGCGGCATGCCGGCCGCATTGGTCAGGATGGTGTTGATGCTGTCGGTGGTGGCGTAGGTGTCGCTGCGCTGCTTGGCGTTTTCGGAATAATAGCTGGCGCCGGCGATCCAGTTGAAGGCGCCGCTTTCACCGGCGAGGCGGAATTCCTGATACCAGGATCGGTTCTTTTCCCGGTTGTTGGTGTCGAAATACAGGTCCGGGCGGTTAGTGCCGTCCTCGTCTTCGCGGTTCTCTGTGGTGAACTGCCGGACCGAGGTCAGGGAGGTGAAATCCATGTCGCCAAAGGCGTGGGTGATGGTCAGCACGCCCTCGTCGAGGCGGCGCGTTTCGTGGTTGTCGATGACGTCGTTGAAGACGCGCCGCTCGAACGGGTTGGTGTAGTCGGCGGGATCGGACGGGAAGGCGGGCAGGCCGGGCGCCGCCGGGATGGGCGCGACGCCGATCGCGGGGCGCGCATCCTGATCGATCTCGTCATGGGTCCAGCTCAGGATCGCCTGGGTCTGGGGCGTGACGTCCCAGCGCAGGGCCGCGCGCGCCGCCCAGTTGTCTTCGCGATCATAGTCCTCGCCCGTCGCGCTATCGATCAGCCAGCCGTCGCGGCGGTTCACCAGCGCATTGACCCGCAAGGCCATGGCCTCGTTGATCGGCACGTTGATCAGGCCCTCAAGACGGCGCTTGTCATATTCGCCGAGCCGCAGACCCAGCCGGGCCTCGAACTCGTCGCTGGGCTTGTTGGTGGTGATGGAGACGGCGCCTGCGGCGCTGTTGCGGCCGAACAGGGTGCCCTGCGGCCCCTTCAGCACCTCGACCCGCGCCACGTCGCTGAACGCCAGCAGGGCCGCGCCCGAACGGGCGGCATAGACCCCGTCGATATAGACCCCGACCGCCGGGTCGGTCCCGACGCCGAAGTCCGAGGTCGCGACGCCGCGAATGCTGTAGCGCGCCTGGGTCGGGCTGGTGTTCGAGACCGACAGGCCGGGCACGAAGGCGGCCATGTCGCCCATGTCGTCGGCGGCCAACGCCTCCAAGGTCGCGGCGGTGAGCACGCTGACCGTGATCGGCACCTCCTGGAGACTTTGTTCGCGGCGTTGCGCGGTGACGATGACGTCGTCCAGCGACGTCGCCTCCTGCGCCCTGGCCAGATCAGGCCCCATCAGAGCGACTGCGCCCACGCCTGCAGCCAACGTCGCCTTCAGGCAGAATTCCATCTTGATCATAGTCGCCCTCCCAAATCCCCGTTCCCTCAACTTCACGAAACAGAATATTATTCCGTTTGACAAGGGGCTGTGCGCCTATGCGCCCTTGCAGGGGCGTCAGGTCGTGTTAGACGGCCTGTGGAACCGGATGGAGAGGACGACGTCAGTGGCCCCGCGCACGCCGCAAGAGACCACCGCCACGCTGGCCAGGACTTTGGAACGGCGCACGGCGCCGATGCAGCAACGTGCGCGCGACCGGATCGACAGCGTCCTGGCGGCGACCGAACGCCTGCTGGCCACCACCTCCGTCGACACCATCACCACCAGCAGCATCGCCGCCGAAGCCGATGTGCCGGTCAGCTCGATCTATCGCTACTTCCCGAACGTCTTCGCCATCTACAAGGAGCTGTTCGAGACCCTGGTGTCGCAGATCCACGGCCGAATCGCCGAGATTCTTGAGAACCCGCAGTACACGTCCTGGCGCGAGCGTCACCTTGAGGTGATGCTGGTCCTGCGTCGGACCTTGAACGAGGACCCGGCCTATCGGCCGCTGTTCCACCTGATGCTGACCACCCGCGAGCTGCGGATCGTCAAGGAACACGCCAATGCGCAGATCGCGGCCTATCTGGCGGCGCGCTGGGAGAAGGGGCTGGACGGCTTCCACGGCAGCGCGCCGCTGGCGGTCGCCCGTATGGCCACCGAGATCTTCACCTCATTTGAAACCCTGACCAGCGGCGAGGCCCAGTCGGAATGGACCGACAGCCTGTTCGCCGAGGCCACGCTGGCGCTGGAGCGGTATCTTTCGCTCTATCTGGAAGATCCTGGCTGAGGCGCAACCTCAGGTCACGCGCCGCAGCAGCGCCAGCTTGGCCTTGGTGAAGGGCGGATAACGGACGCTGGCGTCCAGGGCGAAACCCCGCCTCAGTACGGCGCGGCGGTGGCTGAAAGTCTCGAAACTGTAGCGCCCATGATAGGCGCCCATGCCGCTGGCCCCGACGCCGCCGAAGGGCAGGTTGGGGTTGGCCATGAAGACCACGACATCGTTGATCGTCACGGACCCTGATCGCGTCGAGGCGATGATCCGGTCGGCGGTCGCCTTGTCCCGCGTGAAGGCATAGAGAGCCAGGGCCGGCGACCGGGCGTTGATGGCCGCCAGAGGCGCATCCAGGCTGTCGTAGGGCAGGACCGGCAGGATGGGCCCGAAGATTTCTTCGGCCAGCACCGGCGCATCCGCCGAGACCTCGGTCAGGATGGTGGGCGCGACATAGCAGGCGTCGATATCGGCCACGCCGCCCGTGACGGCGCGACCATCGGCCAACAGGGCCTGCAGCCGTGCGGCATGGCGCGGGTTGATGATGCGACCGTAGTCGGGGCTCTGCTTGGGATCGGGACCGAACATGGTCGTCACCGCCCGCGTCAGCTCTTCCAGCAGCCGGGCCTCGACCGAGGCGGCGACATAGACGTGATCGGGCGCCACGCAGATCTGGCCGGCGTTGAGGAAACGGCCCCAGACGATGCGCCGGGCGGCGACCGCCAGATCGGCGGTCTCGTCGACGATGCAGGGGTTCTGACCGCCCAGCTCCAGCACGACGGGCGTCAGATTCTTGGCCGCCGCCGCCATCACGACCCGGCCCACGCGTTCGCCGCCGGTGTAGAAGATCAGGTCGAACCTCTGGGCCAGCAGGGCGGTCGATACCTCCGCATCGCCCTCGACCACGGCGAAGGCGCGCGGGTCCAGGTAGCGCGCCACCAACTGCTTCAACAGGGCCGACGACTGGGCCGCCATTTCCGATGGCTTGATGACGGCGCAGTTGCCCGCGGCTATGGCCCCGACCAGCGGGGCCAGCACCAGCTGGAAGGGATAGTTCCACGCCCCGATGATCAGGGTCACGCCATAGGGCGCGGCCTCGATGACGCTCTTGCCGGGCTGGATTGCGATCGGCGACGCGGTCCGTTGCGGCCGGGTCCAGCGTCGCAGGTGCTTCTGCGCGTGGGCCGCTTCCTTGCGGACGAAATCGATCTCGGCCGTGCAGGCCTCGCCGAAGGGCTTGCCCAGGTCGGCCTTCAGGGCCTCGGAGATCTCGGCCTCGTTCTCGACCATCATCCGTTCGAGCGCGGCGAGCTGGCTCTTTCGCCAGGCCAGATCGCGCGTCAGACCGCTGTCGAAGGCGGCACGCAGGGTCCGGATCACCGCAGCGACATCGGGGGCAGGGGGCAGCGCAGTTTCTACCGGCATGATCCCTCCATTGAATCGATCCAGAAGCCGACGAGGGCGACGCCCTCGGCGTGGGCGGTCGAGCGGCCGATTTCGGGCATCATCACGGCGGGGTTCGTCGAGGCCATGCGGTAGGACAGGATCGACGCCCTGGCGTCTCCGGGCACGATGTCGAAACGAAGGTTGCCGGTGCCGGGGCCGGCGGCGACCGGCAACTTGCAGACGCCGGACGGCCCCGATACCGGCGTGGCGGCGTTCAGGTACAGGCCCGAGGTGTCGGCTGGACCCTTGGGATTGTGGCAATGGCCGCAGTTGACGTCGAGATAGGCCCGCGCCCGCGCCTCAAGTGAGGCGCTCTCGTCGGTCCACGACACATCCGCCGGCGCCGCTTTGGGATCGGCGAGGCCGCGCAGATAGCCCGCCTTGGTCAGGCGGCTCAGCTGGTTCTCGGACCCGTCCGAATAAGCGAAGTCGCGGTTGAGCAGCCGAGCCTTTGGGCCGATCGGGTGGATGACGCGCGTGGCCACATTGGTCGCGTGACAGGCCGAACACTGGGTCACGTTGGGCACGATGTAGGAGAAGGCCTGGTCCTTGCCGTCCTCGCGCGCCAACTTCAGCGGGATCACCGCGCCGACCCGGTGCAGGACCGCCTCGGTCTGGGCCTCGTTCCACAGATAGGTCAGCGCGGCCCAGCCCTCTGGCCGATGGATCAGCAGCCGGGTCTCGACCATGCGCACCGTCTTCAGGTTCAGCCCTTCGCCGTCATGGATCACGGCTTGGTCGGCCTGTTGCAGCACCCGACCGCCGCGTCCGGTCTGATAGAAGAAGGTCTTGGTGATGACGGTTCCCACCGGGAAGGCCAGGGCCTCGTCCGGCTGATCCGCCTTGTAGTCCGCTGCGGCGCCGGGCGGCATCCAGATCGTCCGCAGCTTCTGCGCATAGTCTGTGAACAGCGGCGTCGTCAGGTCATAGGGCGTGACGCGCTGGCCCAGGACCAGGGCGTCGCCGGACACCTGGATCATGCCCCAGTCCCGCAGGGACTTGGGGTTCTCCGTGGCGAAATAGGTCGGATCGACCAGGGCCTGTGGAGGTTGCGCCCTGGTGCAGGCCGCCGCTCCGACGACGAGCGACAGGCAAAGGGTAAGCAGAGTGAACCGGGACATGAGGCCGCGTCAGGCTCCCGGCAGGACGACGGGCGACAGACGCGGCAGGGTGCATTTGTGCGGCGTCATGTCGGTGTTCGGATTGGCGTACTTGTTCGGCCCGTCCACATTCAGAATCCCGGCCTCGCCATTGTCGATGCAGATGCGCAGAGCGGCGGGCAACTGGCCGTTCACCAGGCGCTTTGGATTGACGTAGCCGTCCCAGAGGATGTCGGGGAAGCGGCCCGTGGGACCGAACTTGGCGATGCGCAGCGCCTGGAAAT
Organism: Brevundimonas sp. P7753; assembly: GCF_013386595.1. Lineage (NCBI taxonomy): Bacteria > Pseudomonadati > Pseudomonadota > Alphaproteobacteria > Caulobacterales > Caulobacteraceae > Brevundimonas > Brevundimonas sp. P7753. The sequence goes on from NZ_JACARP010000014.1 coordinate 24,163, forward strand.
CCATGCCGTCAGGCGCGTTTCCGCCGCCGCTGAAGCGGTTGTCCTTGATCAGGATGCTCTCAGGATAGGGGTCGAAATCGGCGCTCATGGCGCTGTCGGAGTAACCGGCCGAGAACAGGGCGGAGATGATGATGTTGCCGGTCTTGTTGTCGGCGATCTCATTGTCGAAAATCTCGACCTGATCATTGGAGTTTACGATCACGCCGGTCCCCGCCGGCACGCTGGCGACCGGGGTGCCGGCGTGGCCGAAGTTGCGCGTATTGTTGGCGATGGCGCGGTTGTTGAACACGCGCGTGCGATAGCCCGCCTGCTGCAGCTGGGGCATGTTGAAGACCAGAATGCCGCCGGTGTTGTTGGTGGCCAGGTTTTCATAGACGTCGGCGTCGATGCAGTTCTCGATCTCGATCCCGGCGACGTTGAATTCGGCCCGGTTGCGGCGGACCACGACGTTCTTCGACTGGCCGACATAGATGCCGGCGTCGGATGCGCCGATCGCCACGCTGTCCTCGATCAGGACGTTCTTCGTCTGCACCGGATAGATTCCATAGGCGCCGTTCTCGGTCTTGGGGCCTTGCGTCCATTCCGTGCGGATTCGGCGCACGATGATGTTCTCGCCCTCGTTGATCTTCAGGGCGTCGCCCTTGGTGTCTTCAAGCGCCAGGTCCTCGATGGTGAAGTTGCTGGCCGTGACGAGCAGGCCCTGGGCGCCGGCCGCCTGATTGCGGAAGTTCAGGATGGTCTTGTCCATGCCCTGGCCGCGAATGGTCACGCCGTCGACAGCCAGGCTCAGGCTGGTGTCGATGGTGAAGACGCCCGCCGGGATTTCGATCACCGTGCCAGGCTTGGCGTCGATCAGCTGCTCCATCAGCTCATTCTGGTAGGTGGTGTTCGCCTTCGAGAGGTCCGTGCCCTTCTCGGTCGGCTTCGTCCCGCAGGCGCCCAGCATCAGCATCATTGCGACCGGCAGCCATGTGCGCATTTTCATGATTTCCCCCTCCAGAACGCCTGTGAGTGTTTCCCCAACCGGAGATTTTCATATGGCTGGCGTTCTCGCAAGGAGAAAAGGAAACTGTTTCTGTTTTTGCGTCGTCGGACGCGCCCTGCATTACGGTGGACCGAGAAGAGGTGGGTGACAGGTCTCTTTAGACCCGTCCCTTCACCGGCAGCAGCGCGCCCGTCACCGCCGAGGCGGCGTCGCTGGCGAGGAAGAGCATGGCCGCCGCCAGCTCGCGCGGCTGGACCCAGGTCGAGAAGTCGGCGTCGGCCATGTCGGCGCGGTTGGCGGGGGTGTCGATGATGGAGGGCAGGACGGCGTTGACAGTCAGGGCGGTCGCCTTGGTCTCTTCGGCCAGGGCTTCGGTCAGCTTATGCACGCCGGCCTTTGAAGCGGCATAGGCGCCCATGCCGGCGCCGGCCTGAAGCGCGCCCAGGGCGCCGACGTTGACGATGCGTCCGGCGGTCGATTGCGACAGATGGGGCAGGGCCGCGCGACAGGCGTTCAGCACTGTCGTCAGGTTCATCCGGTGCATCCGCTCCCAGTTCTCCAGCGGGCCGTCGGTCATCTGCCAGACGAAACCGCCGACCGCGTTCAGCAGGCAGTCGATGCGGCCAAACCGCTGAACCACGGCGTCGATGGCGCTCTCGGCGGCGGCAGGATCGGTCAGATCGACGCCGCCGAGGCCCATCCAGTCGTCGCCGTCAGCACGCTCAACGGGACCGAAGTCGATGGCGGCGACGGCGTCGCCGCGCGCCAGGGCGGCGTCCGCGATGGCTCGTCCGAGCACGCCTGATGCGCCGGTGATCACTGTGACTCGCTTGCTCATCGCACTCTCTCGTATTGGGCTTTTGTGCAGCTTCGGGCGGCGGCACGGTCGGGTCAAGGCGGGCGCCGATCCCGGTCTTCGCCTGAAAGCCTCTCCTGCGTAAACAGTGATTTTCCAGCGAGCTTCCTCGGCGCCTGGCCGTTGTCGGAGCGGGGCTTTACCGCCTTAACTGTCTTTCCTCCGGGGCAGGTTCCCGGTGCTGATGGATCGGCTTCATGTCTCTTGTTCAGGTCGAGAACGACGGCGGAGTGGCGGTTGTGACGCTCAACCGGCCAGAGAAGCACAACGCCCTGAACGCCGAGATGATGGTCCGCCTGGCCGAGACCTGGGACCAGATCGCACAGGACGAGAGCGTCCGGGTGGTGCTGCTGACCGGAGCGGGCGACCGGGCCTTTTGCACGGGGGCCGACCTGGGTTCGTTGGCGCCGCTGGCGACAGGGGCGAAGGCGCCGGAGACGGCCTACGAACAGCGCTGGGTGGAGGAGCATCAGTCTTTGGTGGACCGCGCCCTGCTGCGCCACACCGACTTTCTCAAGCCCGTGGTGGCGGGGATCAACGGACTGGCGGTGGCCGCCGGGTTCGAGCTGATGCTGGGCGCGGACATCCGCGTGGCGTCGACGGCTTCGATCTTTCAGTTGAGCGAGGTGCGGCACGGCCTGATCCCCAGCGGCGGATCTCTGGCGCGCCTGCCGCGTCAGATCGGCTGGACGAACGCCATGGAGATCATCCTGGCGGCCAGCGTGATCGAGGCTGACCGCGCCCTGACGATGGGTCTGATTAATCGCGTCGTCGCCCCCGAGGATGTGCGCGCCACGGCTAGGGATCTTTGCCACAGGATTGCCGAAGGGGCGCCTCTGGCTCTGAGCAAGGCCAAGGAGGCGGTTCTGCGTTCCAGCGGTTGCGACCTGCATCGGGCCTTCCAGATCGAAGAAGAATGTCAGGCCGTGGTCATGGCCAGCGAGGATGCGCGCGAGGGGCCCCGGGCCTTCATGGAACGCCGCGCGCCCCTGTTTGTGGGGCGCTAGCCATGAAGCGCTGGATAGTCAGTTTTCTGAATAGTTTCGTCACGCGAACAATTGTCATGATCAAGCGGACATGTAGGGTGAGCGTCAGGGCCAGATGCAGCGCGTGGGGGCGTGAGGCGATGGACCGCGTAGAGTGTGGCCGGGGGAGGCTGTGATTTCTATCTGGGACGGCATCGAAGAGTATATTTCGGTTGTGGAGACGGGCAGTTTCACCGCCGCCGCCGACCAACTGGGCGCCTCCAAGTCCTTCGTCAGCAAGAGGGTCAGCGAGCTGGAGACGCGGCTGGGGGTGCAGCTGCTGAAACGCACCACGCGCCAGGTGTCAATGACCGCCATCGGCGAGCGCTTCTACGCCTCGTGTCGGGATATGCGCCGCTCGCTGGCCTCAGCCAGTCACGAGGCGGCGCAGATGCAGCAGACGCCGACCGGCAAGCTGAAGGTGTCGTTGAACGACACCTTTGACGTCAACTTCATCTCGGCGGTCATCGCCGACTTCGCCTGTCAGTATCCCGGCGTGGGCATCGAGGTCCACGCGGGCTCGCGCGAAGTCGATCTGATCGGCGAGGATTTCGATGTCGCGATCCGCTACGGCGACCTGATCGATTCCAGTCTGCGGGCCGCCCGGATCGGCTACCTGTCCTTCTGCATGTGCGCCTCGCCCGCCTATCTGGCCGAGCACGGGACGCCCAAGGGGATCGCCGACCTGAAAAACCACATCTGCCTGTCGGACCTGAGCGGCCACTGGTGGTTCAACTCCACCGACGGCGCCGAGAAGGTGCGGGTCAATGGCCGGTGGAAGAGCAACAAGGGGGCGGCGTTGCGGGTCGCGGCGGTGCGCGGCCTGGGTCTGGCCCAGTTGCCCATCGCCTTCGTGCGCAGCGAACTGGCGTCCGGCGCCCTGGTCGCTGTCGAGGACGAGTGGAGCTATTACGACCGCGAGGCCTGGGCCATTTTCGCGCCGGGCACGCCGGTGCCGGCGACGCTGCGGTTGCTGCTCGACTTCCTGTCCAGCCGCTTCGCCCGCACCCAGCTGCGGCCCTGGATGCAGACCTCGCTGGCCGAGCTGGACGTCTTCCTGGCGGGCGGAAGTTCGCTCGAGATGGAGAAGGTCAGCTGAAGCCCGCGCGGACCGATTGTCCGTCCGTACGAACGCTCAGTCTGACCACGACGCCTTATCGCTGCGTCCGATCTTGATAACGTGCGGGCTCAGTCTGCACCGTCACAGGCGGGCAGGCGCCGCTATCGCTGAACTTTAGACGTCGGGCCAACCGGCGCTTTGGGAGGATTATCCATGGTCGACCGGTTCCCCATGCCGATTCCGTTCGGTTGGTTCTTTGTCTCCTATTCGAATGAGTTGGAGGTCGGCGACGTCAAGCCGGTCCGCTATTTCGGCGAAGATCTGGTGCTGTATCGCACCGAGGGCGGCGTCGCCGGTCTGGCCGAGGCCTATTGTCCGCATCTGGGCGCCCACATCGGTCACGGCGGGGTCGTCGAGGGCGAGACCATTCGCTGCCCCTTCCACTCCTGGGCCTTCGACCTGAGCGGCGCCTGCAAGGAGATTCCCTATTCGCGGATCATTCCGCCGGCGGCGCGCAAGCCGGGCTGCCTGAAGACCTATCCGATCACCGAGACCAACGGCGTGGTCTGGGCCTGGCATCACCCGCAGGGCGTGGCCCCCATGTTCGAGGTCGAGGTGCTGGACGAGGTGTCATCGCCCGACTGGGGCGCGCCGATCCGCTATGAGTGGACCTTCGACAGCAATCCGCAGGAGATCGCAGAGAACGGCGTCGACCTGGCCCACTTCAAGTACGTGCACAAGATGGACGCGGTGCCCGAGGGCGAGAGCCACTATGAGGGCCACATCCGCCGCAGCCTGGCCGCCGGCCAGCGCACGATGGAGCTGCCGGACGGCACGGTCCGCACCCTGGATACCGAGGTCCGCACATTGCAGACCGGCGCGGGTCAGAAGTCGACCCGTTTCAAGGGCATGGCTGACCTTTTGCTTCAGGTCCTGGCCACCCCGGTCGAGCATGACAAGGTCGAGCTGCGATTCGAATTCCGCCATCCGAAGTTCCCGGAAGGCGCGCCCGAGAATGAGATGATCCGCCGCTCTATCGCCGGCATCATCGGTCAATCGGGTGTCGAGGGAGATATTCCCATCTGGCACACCAAGATTCACCGCGTCCGCCCGCTGTTGTGCGACGGCGACGGTCCGGTCCTGCGCTTCCGCGAGTATTTCGAGCAGTTCTACCAGTTCGACGGCGACCCCGCCGCGCGCGTCGCAGCGGAATAGCCGCACCTTTCCCTTTACCGAGTAGACAGGCGTTCTGATGGGAATGGTGATGGGATCGGAAAGGCGCGCGCACGAGCCCGCGCCGATTCCGATCCAGCAGTGCTCGATCCGGATCGACAAGGAGGACATCAAGTTCTCCGCCGGCCACTTCACTCTGTTCGCCGATGGCGCGCGGGAACGGCTGCACGGCCACAATTTCAATGTCGCCGCGATCATCTCGACGCGTGTGACCGCGCATGGAATGGCGTTTGATTACAACATCATCAAACGCGTACTTCGAGTCTTGTGCGAGGAGCTGGACGAGTATGTCCTGATCCCGACGCTGGCGCCCTCGCTGGCCGTCAGCACGGTCGGGCGCAGCGTCGTCGTCGTCTTCGGCGAGGACGAGTTCCGTCTGCCCGCCGACGACGTGCGCCTGCTGCCGATCCGCAATACGACGGTCGAGGAACTGGCCGCCTATCTGCTGAACCGGCTGGTGGCGCAGGAGGCCTGGTCGGCGCGCTGGGGCGTAACCGAGATCGCGCTGGAGGTTTCGTCCGGTCCCGGCCAGTCGGCCCAGTGCCGCTGGCGGAGCGTCGGGGCATGAGGCGCGGCGTCGTCGTGACCGGCGGCAGCCGCGGCATCGGTCTGGCCACGGCGCGGCTGTTCCAGAGCCTCGGTTATGAAGTGATCAGCCTGTCGCGATCAGCGCCGCCGACTGCGGAGATCGAACATCTGGCCGCCGACATCACTGACCTGGGCTCGGTCGAGCGCGGGGCCGAGGCCCTGGTTCAGCGCGTCGCTGACTGGGACCAGACGGTCCTGATCCACAACGCCGCCATCCATCGGCATGACACCGTCGCCACCTTGTCGCCCCGCGATCTTCTGGCCGTGCTCAGCGCCAATCTGGCGGCGCCCCAGGCGCTGAACCAGGCTCTGATCCCGGGGATGAAGCCAGGCTCCTCTATCCTCTATGTCGGCTCGACCCTGGCGGAAAAGGCGGTGGCGGGCGCGGCTTCCTATGTCGCCAGCAAGCATGGGATGATCGGCCTGATGCGGGCGACCTGTCAGGATCTGGCGGGCAGCGGCCTCCACACCGCCTGCATCTGCCCCGGCTTCACCGACACGGAAATGCTGCGCGCCCACGTGGGCGACGCGGTGGAGGCGATCACCGGCATGGTGACGGCGGGTCGCCTGCTGAAGCCCGAGGAGATCGCCGAGCTGATCCGCGTCTGCGCCGACAGTCCGGCCCTGAACGGGGCCGTTCTGCACGCCAACCTGGGCCAGATCGAACGGTGAGCCGAGTGTTCGTGATGGGAAACAAAGCCGTCGTTCAGGCGGACTTATCCCGATGGCGCCGCTGAATATAGTCGAGTGATCGGATCGCTTCCGTCGCCCTTTTCATCCCTGAGAAAGATCATCGATGACCGTCCTGGATGATGCGCCAGTAACCCGGGTGATCCCCGATGACGAGCCGGCGATGAAGGCTGGCGAACCTGCAGCCAGTGTCGAGAAACAGCCGTCGAACGCCTATGCCTGGGCGGTCGTGATCCTGCTGTTCGTCTGCTACACGATCTCGGCGATCGACTCTCGGGTCATGACCCTGATGGTGTCGGACATCCGCCAGGATCTGAAGCTGGACGACTTCCAGATCAGTCTGGTCCAGGGCTTCGCCACCGTGCTTCTGGTCGCGGTCGCCGCCGTGCCGATCGGGCGCATCGTCGACAACGGCCGCAATCGCGGCAAGCTTCTGGCCGGCGGCATCGTCCTGTGGTGTCTGGCCACGGCGGCCAGCGGTCTGTCGCGGACCTTTGGTCATCTGTTCGGCGCGCGGGTGGCGGTGGGCATCGGGGAATCCACTCTCGGCCCGACCGCCTATTCGCTGATCAGCGACTATTTCGAGCCCAAGCGCCGCGCCTTCGCCATCAGCGTTTTCGCCCTGGGCTATCCGGTCGGCGGCGGGCTGGCCCTGGTCATCGGCGCATATGTATTGCAACTGGCCAAGGCGCACGGCGCGGTGGTCGTGCCGATCATCGGCCTGGTTCAGCCCTGGCAGATGGTCTTCTTCATCGTCGGCCTGCCGGGCCTGCTGGTCGCCGGTCTTGTCGCCATGATCCGCGAGCCTAAACGCCATGCATCGCCGACGGCGGTGATCGGCGTCGAGCGCCTGACCCTGCGTGAAACCGGGGCCTTCCTCGCCCGTCGCTGGAAGGTCTATTCCTCGCTGATCGGCTCGGTCTCCCTGTTGGGGATGCTCGCGATCGGCACGGCCATCTGGTACCCGACCTTCCTGATCCGCACCTATGGGATGAGCGCCACCGAGGCGGGCTATTCCTTCGGCATCCTGATGATCGTCTGCGGCGGTCTGGGCAATCTGACCGGCGGCTGGTTCTCGGGCTTCTTCATGCGCCGGGGACATCCGGGCGCCAATCTGAACATCATGATCTGGGTGACGCTGGTAAAGGTCGCGCCTCTGGTAGTCGGGCCGCTGATGCCGACGGCGGGCGGGGCCCTGCTGTTGATGGGGATCGCCACCTTCATCGGCCAAGGCACCAACAGCGTCGCTTTGGCCTCGTTGCAGGACATCACCCCCAGCCGCCTGCGCGGTCAGATGACGGCCTTGATGCTGATGTGCGTGACCACCATCGGCATGGCCCTGGGCTCCAGCGTCATCGCCGCCGTTACCCAGTTCGTTTTCCATGACGACAATGCGCTGCGCTACTCGCTGGCCATCCTGCCGGCCATCATCGGCCCCCTGGTGGCGCTGATGTTCTTCATGGCCCGCAAGCCCTATCGCAACGCCATGATCGAGATGGGCGAATGGCACGAGAAGAAGAAGCCATGAGCGTCGCCACCCTGCCTCAGGCGGTGATCGCCGCCGCCGCCCGCTTCGGCGAGGCCCTGGCCATCGTCGATGATGAACGCCTGACCTTCGCCCAACTGGAGCAGCGCGTGCTGCAAGGCGCGGCGGCCCTGATCGAGACGGACCTCAACCCCGGAGACCGCGTCGCCATCTGGGCGCCGAACAGCGCGGAATGGATCGTCGCCTGCCTGTCGGTCCAGTCGGCCGGCGGGGTGGTCGTGACCATGAACACCCGGCTGAAGGGGCTGGAGGCGCAATATATCCTCAACAAGACCCGCGCCCGTATCCTGCTGACGGTCGGCGACTTTTTGGGACAGGACTACCGTACCCTGCTGGACGGGCTGGACCTGCCGCATCTTGAGCGGACGCTGACGCTGGACGGGGACTGGAACGCCTTCGCGGCGACTGGCCAGGATTTCGACCGCGCCCGCACCGCCATGCTGGCGGTCAAGGGTGAAGACCCCGCCGACATCTTGTTCACCTCAGGCACGACCGGCCATCCCAAGGGCGTGGTCAGCGGCCATGCTCAGAGCGTTCAGGCCTTCACCTCGTGGGCCGACTGCGCCGGGTTGGGCGAGGGCGACCGCTATCTCATCGTCAATCCCTTCTTCCACACCTTCGGCTACAAGGCCGGCTGGCTGGCCTGCCTGCTGAAGGGGGCGACGGCTTATCCGACGGCGACCTTTGATCCCGCGCGGGTGGTCGAGCTGATCGAGGCCGAGGGCATCACCGTCCTGCCCGGACCGCCGACCATCTTCCAGCAGATGCTGGCCAGCAGCGCCGAGACGGGCGTGACCCTGTCCTCGATCCGCGTCGCCGTGACGGGGGCCGCTTCGGTCGCGCCGTCGCTGGTGCAGCGGATGCAGGACGAATTGGGCATCCGCAACGTCCTGACCGCCTATGGCCTGACCGAGAGCTCGGGCATGGTGACGATGAGCCAGATGGGCGACGGCGTGGAACGCATCGCCAACAGCTGCGGCAAGCCTATTCCCGGCGTCGAGGTGATGTGCGTCGATCGTCTCGGCGAGCCGGTCGCGACCGGGCGCGAGGGCGAGATCTGGGTGCGCGGCTTCAACGTCATGGCCGGCTATTTCGAGGACCCGCACGCGACCGCCGAGGCCGTGGACGCCGACGGCTGGCTGCACACCGGCGACATCGGCTGTTTCGACGCCGACGGCTATCTGCGGGTCACGGACCGGATGAAGGACATGTTCATCACCGGCGGCTTCAACTGCTATCCGGCCGAGATCGAACGCATCCTGTCGGCCCACCCGGCCATCGCCCAGGTGGCGGTGATCGGCACGCCCGACGAGCGCATGGGCGAGATCGGCAAGGCCTTCATCGTCCTGAGGTCTGGCGCCGAGGCCAACGCCGAGGAAATCCGCCAGTGGTGCCGCGCCAACATGGCCAACTACAAGGTCCCGCGCCTGTTCGCCTTCATCGACGCCCTGCCCGTAAATCCCGCGGGCAAGGTGCAGAAGTTCCTGCTGGCCGCCATGCCTTCCGACGAAGGCCTGCGCCATGTCGGGTGAGGGTTCGGTCACGGTCGATCTGACCGGGCAGGTGGCTCTGGTCACAGGCGGGGCCAAGGGCATCGGCAAGTCCATCTCAGAGGCTCTGCTGGAGGCGGGATGTCGCGTCGTCGTCTGCGGTCGCAACGCGCCCGAGACCTTGCCGACACACGATGGACGGACAGCCGAGTTCGTACCCTGCGACGTGCGCGTCGCCGATCAGGTCCGGACCCTGGTCGATGGCGTGGTCGAGCGCCACGGACGGCTGGACATCGTCGTCAACAACGCCGGCGGCTCGCCCATGGCCGAGGCCTCGACCGCTTCGCCGCGCTTCAGCGACGCCATCGTGGCGCTGAACCTGATGGCGCCCCTGCACGTCTCGCAGGCCGCCTGGCGGCATATGCAGGCTCAGCCGAACGGCGGCTCCATCGTCAATATCTGCAGCGTTTCCGGCGTGCGGCCTTCGCCGGGGACGGCCATCTATGGCGCGGCCAAGGCGGGGCTGATCAACCTCACGCAGAGCCTGGCGATGGAGTGGGGTCCCAAGATCCGCGTCAACGCCGTGATCGTTGGCCTGATCGCCACCGAGGGCGCTGCGGATCACTATGGCGCCGGCCACGCCGCCATCGCCGAGGCCCTGCCGCTGAAGCGGATGGGCGTCGGGCGCGATATCGCCAATGCGGTTCTGTATCTGTCCTCGCCCCTGGCCTCCTACGTCAGCGGCGCCCGACTGTCGGTCGACGGCGGCGGCGAGCGACCTTCCTTCCTCGACCTGGTCTAGACTCCGGCCAGGACCGGCGAACTGGGCCTCTCCTTCGCGGAGAGGCCCTTTTTTGTCAGGCGTGCAGGGCGCCGCGCGCTTCGCGGGGCAGGCCCAGGGCGCGTTCGGCGATGATGTTGCGCTGGATCTGGTTGGTGCCGGCGTAGATGGTCTCGGCGCGCGACATCAGATGCATGTGGGTCAGGGCGTTGAAATCGGCTTCACCCGTGCCGATCTGGCCGGACAGACCCTGAACATCCATGGCCAGTTCGCCCAGCGAGCGATGCCACAGCGCCCAGTAGAGCTTGTAGGTATAGGCGCCCGAGGTCGGGGTCAGCGGGTCCTGATTGGCCAGCATCCTCAGGGCGCTGGCGCGCATGACGGTCAGGCCGACATGGGCCTTGGCCAGGCGCTGGCGGATCAGGGGCGAGCGCGCCGCGCCATTGGTTTTTGCGAGGGCGACCAGCTCTTCCAGCTCGTTCCTGAAATGCATCTGCTGGCCCAGGGTCGAGACGCCGCGCTCGAAGGCCAGGGTGGCCATGGCGACCTTCCAGCCCTCGCCCGGCTGGCCGACGATGTTCTCGGCCGCCGTCTCGGCGTTGTCAAAGAAGACCTCGTTGAACTCGGCCTCGCCGGTCATCTGGCGGATGGGGCGGACGGTGACGCCGGGCTGATCCATCGGCACCAGCAGATAGGCCAGGCCGCTGGCCCCGCGCGTACCGGAATCGGCGCGGCAGATGACGAAGACCCAGTCCGAGAACTGGGCCATCGAGGTCCAGACCTTCTGGCCGTTGATGATCCAGCGACCGTCCTTCAGCCAGGCGGTGGTGCGCACGTTCGACAGGTCCGACCCCGCGTTGGGTTCGGAATAGCCCTGGCACCAGATGTCGGCGCCCGAGGCGATGCCGGGCAGGAACTGTTGCTTCTGCTTTTCGGTGCCGTGCAGCAGAAGGGTCGGCCCGGCCAGCTCGACGCCGATGTGTCCGATGCGCGAGGGCGCTTTGGCGCGGGCGTATTCCTCGGCGAAGATGACCTGTTCCGCGATGCTGGCGCCGCGACCGCCCCATGCCTCGGGCCAGCCGATGCAGCCGTAGCGCGCCTCGCCCAGCGCGGCCTCCCATTCCCGGCGTTCGGCAATGGCGTCGACGTGGTTGTTCAGCCCGCGCAGGTGGGCGAAGGGGCCGGACAGTTGCTCGTCCAGCCAGGCCGCGACCTGGCGACGAAAGCCCTCTTGTTCGGGCGCGTAATTGCGGCTCATCCCAGCCTCCTAGATGGCTTCGGCTATGGTCAGGGTCAGGCCGTCCAGGGCGTCGCTCATCTGGATCTGGCAGGCGAGGCGAGACGTGGGGCGGACCTCGATCACATCGCCGATAGCCTCGATCATCTCGCGCTCGTCGGTCTCGACCTCGGTCAGCCTGGCCAGCCAGGCGTCGTCGACATAGACGTGGCAGCTGCCGCACGAACAGGCGCCGCCGCAGGTGCCCTCGACCGTGGTGCCGCCGTCGCGCAGGGCCTCCATCAGCCGCCGCCCGGACGGGACCTCCAGCGTCAGTTGACGGCCGTCCTGCTGGGTCACGAAAATCTGGGGCATCAGAACACCTCGAACAGGGCGGCGGCGCCCATGCCGCCGCCGACACACATGGTCACCACGGCGTGTTTGACGCCGCGACGCTTGCCTTCAATCAGGGCGTGCGCCGCCGTGCGCACCCCTGTCATGCCGAAGGGGTGGCCCACCGCGATGGCCCCGCCGTCGACATTGAACAGTTCCGGGTCGATTCCCAGAGTGTCGCGGCAATAGAGGGCCTGACAGGCGAAAGCCTCGTTCAGCTCCCACAGGCCGATGTCGGAGACCTTGAGCCCGTGGCGGGCCAGCAGCCGGGGCACGGCGAAGACCGGGCCTATGCCCATTTCGTCGGGGCGGCAGCCGGCGACGCTCATGCCCAGACAGGCGCCGAGCGGCGACAGGCCCGCGCGCTCGGCGGCGGCGGCCTCCATCAGCACCACGGCGGCGGCGCCGTCCGACAGCTGCGAAGCGTTGCCTGCGGTGATGTGGCGGCCCTGCTTGATGACATCGCCGTCCTTGAACACCGGCTCCAGCGCTGCGAGGTTTTCCAGCGTGGTCGAGGCGCGCGGGCCTTCGTCGGCGGTCAGGGTGACAGTCTCATGGCTGATCGCCCCAGTGGCCTTGTCCACGACCTGCTTGCGCGTGGTGAGCGGCGCCAGTTCAGCGTTGAAGCGGCCCGCGGCCTGGGCGGCGGCGGTGCGCTGCTGGCTCTGATAGCTGTACTGATCCTGCGCCTCGCGGCTGATCCCATAGCGGTCGGCGACCAGTTCGGCGGTCTCGATCATCTGCATATACATATGCGGCGAATGGGCGAGGACGCTCTCGTTGCGGGCGCGATAGGCGTTCTTGTGCTTGTTCTGGGTCAGGGTGATGGACTCGACCCCGCCCGCGACCACCACCTCCATGCCGTCGTCGCGCACCTGTTTTGAAGCCGTGGCGATGGCCATCAGGCCCGAGGCGCACATCCGGTCCAGAGCCATGCCGGAGACGCTGTCGGGAAAGCCGGCGGCGGCGGCGGTCAGACGGCCGATGTTGTACCCCTGCGTGCCCTGCTGGGCGGCGCAGCCGACGATGACGTCCTCGAGGCTGGCGGGATCGACGCCCGCCCGGCGCACGGCCTCGGCGGCGACATGGCCGGACAGGGCCGTGGCTTCGGTGTCGTTGAAGGCGCCGCGATAGGCCTTGGCGATCGGGGTGCGGGCGGCGCTGACGATGACGGCTTGGCGCATGAAATCTCTTTACGGATAATAGCGGCTGATGGCGTCGAGGACGCAGGCCGGCTTGGCGTCGCCCTCGATCTCGATGGTGATGCGGACGGTCGCCTGGACCGATCCGGCCTTGGCTTCCTCGACGTGCAGCAGGACGCCCGAGCCGCGCAGACGCGATCCGACCCGGACCGGAGCGAGGAAGCGGATGTTGTCGCAGCCGACGTTCACCCCCACCGAAAACCCGCGCACCTCGATGATCTGCGGCAGGAAGAGATTGGCCAGCGACACGGTCAGATAGCCGTGGGCGATGGTGGCGCCGAAGGGGCCGGTCCTGGCCCGCTCGGGATCGACGTGGATCCACTGGTCGTCGCCGGTGACGTGGGCGAAGCCGTCGATCCGGTCCTGATCGATCTCGACCCAGTCGCTGACGCCGAGCGCTTCGTCGCTCAGGCCCAGCATGGCCTGTGGGGTCTCAAAGACGCGCATCCGGCTCAGGCCCGCTGGCTCGAGACCGACAGCACTTCGCCGGTCATGTAGGACGACAGGTCCGAGGCCAGAAACAGCATGGCGTTGGCCACTTCCCAGACCTCGGCGGGACGGCCAAAGGCCTCCTGCGCGGCCAGCGACTGCAGCAGTTCCGGCGTCGTTACCTTGGCCAGGAAGGCGTGCATGGCGATGGAGGGGGCGACGGCGTTGATGCGCACGCCATGCTCGGCGGCTTCCAGCGCCGAACAGCGGGTGAAGGCCATGACCCCGGCCTTGGCGGCGGCGTAGTGGGCCTGAAGCTTCTGCGCCCGCCAGCCCAGGACCGAGGCGTTGTTGACCACGGCGCCGGCGCCTTGGGCGTACATGATCGGCAGGAAGGCGCGGCTCATGCGGAAGACGCTGGTCAGGGTCACGTCGATGACGCGGGCCCATTCGTCGTCGGCCATGTCCACCACGGCGGTCGAGCCGCCCAGCCCGGCGTTGTTGACCAGGATGTCGACCCGGCCCAGCACCTCGACCGCGCGGGCGGCCAGTGCCTGGACCTCGGTTTCGACGGTGACGTTGCACAACTGGGTGGCCGGGCGCTGGCCGACGGCGGCCGCGATGGCGTCGGCGGCCTCGTTCAGGCGGCGCTCGTGCAGGTCGCTGATCAGCAGGGTCGCGCCTTCCTCGGCGAAGCGTTTGGCGACCGAAAAGCCGATGCCGGTCCCGGCGGCGGCGGTGATGACGGCCGTCTTGCCCTGCAACAGGTTGCGGGCGACCGGATAGGGCGGGGGAGTCGTCATGTGGTGGGTTCCGGGGCGTCGTCCAGACCCATCAGGACGGCGACGGCCTCATAGTGATGGGACGGGCCGCCCAGCAAGGCGGCGCTGGCGCGTGCGCGCTTGAAATAGAGGTGGGCGTCGTGCTCCCAGGTGAAGCCGATGCCGCCGTGGATCTGGATGGCGTCACCCGCGCATTGCAGGAAGGCCTCGGAACAGCAGGCCCCGGCGACGGCGGCGGCCTCTTCCATCTCGTCCGGCATGTCCAGCAGACGCACGGCGTAATAGAGGGCCGAACGGGCGGATTCCACAGCCATCATCATGTCGGCCAGCTTGTGCTTGATGGCCTGGAACGAGCCGATGACGCGGCCGAACTGGACCCGTTGCTTGGCGTAGTCAGTGGTGATCTCCAGCGTCCGCTCGGCCCCGCCCAGCTGCTCGGCGGCCAGCATGACGGTCCCGACCGCCAGCATTCGGCGGATGGCGTAGGCCGCCTGGCCGGGCGCGCCCAGCAGGGCGTCGTCGCTGACGCGGACTTGATCGAAGCGCACGCGGCTGAAGGGGCGGGTTAGGTCCAGACTGGTCAGGCGCTCGACGCTGATCCCCGGCGTGTCGGCGGCGAGGGCGAGCAGGCTCAGACCCTCCCAGCCCGTCGTCCCTTCGAGCCGGGCGATGACGATCAGCAGATTGGCGGCGTGGCCCATCAGGACGTATTCGGCGGTTCCGTTCAGCGTCCAGCCGTCGCCGTCCGCTTCGAGACGGATCGAAACGTCGACGGGGACGGGCGCACCAGCGGCGCCGGTCAGGCAGACGGCGGCGCGGATTTCGCCCTCGATTAGCCGGGGCAGGAACTCGGCCTGGCGCGCTTCGCAGCCCGCCGACATCAGGGCGGGCAGGGCCAGACCCAGGGTGGGAAACAGCGGGGCCGCCGTCAGGGTGCGTCCGGCTTCTTCATGCAGGATGGCCAGCTCGACCAGGCCCAGGTCGCTGCCGCCGAAGCGTTCCGGCGCAGCGACGCCCAGCCAGCCCATTTCCTGGGCCATGGCGCGCCACTGTTCAGCGTCCCAGCCGTCGGCGGATTCGATGGCGGCGCGCAGGCGGGCCGAACTGCCGTGTTCGTCCAGAAACGCCCGGGCGCTTTCGGCGATGGCCAGTTGTTCGTCGCTTAGGGTGATGTTCATCCGCCCGCCCTCAGCCCGCGCCATAGACGGCTTGCGCCGGGGTGCGCTGGGCCAACAGGTCGTGGACGACGGCGCCGACCTCGGACGGACGCCAGCGGCGGGCCTGATCCACGCCGGGGCCGTTGCGCCAGCCCTCGGACAGCATGATCCGCCCGCCCTGCAGTTCGAAGACCTGGCCCGTCACCTCGGCGGACTGGGCGCTGGCCAGCCAGACGACGGTCGGTGCGACGTTGGCGGGATCGTTGGCGTCGAAACCGTCCTCGGGCGCCTGCATGGCGGCAGCGAAGGCGGTCTCGGTCATCCGGGTGCGCGCCGCCGGGGCGAGGGCGTTGGCGGTGATCCCATAGCGGCCCAGTTCGGCGGCTTGCACCAGGGTCAGGCTGGCGATGCCGCCCTTGGCCGCCGAATAGGCGCTCTGACCGATCGACCCCTGAAGGCCCGCGCCGGACGAGGTGTTGATGATGCGGGCGTCAGGATTGCGCCCCGCCTTCTGCTTGGCGCGCCAGTAGTCGACGGCGGCGCGGCTGACGCAGAAATGGCCGCGCAGGTGGACGCGCAGCACAGCGTCCCATTCCTCGGGCGTGCAGGAGACGAACATCCGGTCGCGCACGAAGCCGGCGTTGTTGACCACGGCGTGCAGGTCGCCAAAGGCGTCGAGCGCCGTCTGGACCATGCGCTGCCCCCCCTCGACCTCGGTCACGTCGTCGGTGTTGGCGACGGCCTTGCCGCCCGCCGCGATGATCTGGTCGACCACGGCCTGAGCCGCGCCGACGGTCTGGCCCGCCTCGCCGTGGGTTCCAACGCCCAGGTCGTTGACGACCACTTTCGCGCCCTCGGCCGCCAGGGCGAGGGCATAGGCCCGGCCGAGACCTCCGCCCGCGCCGGTGACGATGACCACGCGGCCTTCACAGATACCGAACATGGACGCTTCCCTCACAGACGCTCGATGATGGTGACATTGGCCTGACCGCCGCCCTCGCACATGGTCTGGAGGGCGTAGCGGCCGCCGCGGCGTTCCA
Organism: Brevundimonas sp. P7753; assembly: GCF_013386595.1. Classification (NCBI taxonomy): domain Bacteria; kingdom Pseudomonadati; phylum Pseudomonadota; class Alphaproteobacteria; order Caulobacterales; family Caulobacteraceae; genus Brevundimonas; species Brevundimonas sp. P7753. The sequence goes on from NZ_JACARP010000014.1 coordinate 40,636, forward strand.
GTTCGTTGAGCATGGTGGTCATGATGCGCGCCCCGGTGGCCCCCAGCGGGTGGCCGAGCGCAATGGCGCCGCCGTTGACGTTGACCCGGTCGCGTGGAATGCCGAGCTCCTTCATCCAGGCCAAGGCGACCGAGGCGAAGGCCTCGTTGCACTCGAAAAGGTCGATGTCCTCGATCCTCAGGCCGGTCTTTTCCAGCGCGTGGCGGGTGGCCGGGATGGGCGCGGTCAGCATCCAGATCGGGTCATCGCCGCGCACCGAGATGTGGTGGATGCGGGCGCGAGGCTTCAGGCCGTGATCCTTCACGGCTTTAGGCGAGGCCATCAGCAGGGCGGCGGCGCCGTCGGCGGTCTGGCTGGCCACGGCGGCGGTGATGCGGCCGCCGGGCGTCAGCGGCGGCAGCGTCGCCATCTTCTCCAGCGAGGTCTGGCGCGGGGTCTCGTCGCGCGTCACGCCGGCCAGCGGGATGATCTCGTCAGCGAAACGTCCGGCCTCGGCGGCGTCGAGCGCGCGCTGATGGCTCTCCAGCGCGAACTGCTCCATCTCGGCGCGGCTGATGTTCCATTTGTCGGCGATCATTTCGGCCGAGCGGAACTGGCCGACCTCTTGATCGCCATAGCGGGCCCGCCAGCCGGTCGAGCCGCGGAAGGGGTCGGCGAAGCCATAGGCCTGACCGGCCACCATGGCCGCCGAGATCGGGATGGCGTTCATGTTCTGCACGCCGCCGGCGACGACCAGATCCTGGGTGCCGCTCAGCACGCCCTGGGCCGCGAAATGCACCGCCTGCTGGGCCGATCCGCACTGGCGGTCGATGGTCACGCCGGGAACGTGTTCGGGCAGACCCGCCGCCAGCCAGCAGGAACGGGCGATGTCGCCGGCCTGAGAACCGATGGTGTCGCAGCAGCCGAAGACCACATCCTCGACGGCGCCGGGATCGACCCCGACGCGCGCCATCAGGGCCGACAGGACGTGGGCGCCCAGATCGGCCGAATGGACGTGAGCCAGTCCGCCCTTCTTGCGCCCGACCGGGGTGCGGACAGCGTCGATGATATAGGCCTCATGCGGCATGGGCGGCGTCTTCCTTCAGGGCGGCCCAGGCGAAGCTGTGGTCGATTTCGGGGGAGGAGAGGGCGCGCGTCTTGACCCGCGCGCGGTGGAAGCTTTCGTCGCCCCAGGCGCCGGTCAGCGCCAGGCCGCGCTTCAACAGGAATTGGACGTCCACCTCCCACGAATAGCCCATGGCCCCGTGGACCTGGATGGCGGTGCGGGCGGCCAGAGACGCGGCCTCGGTTGCGGCCAGTTTGGCGTGCGAGGCGCGGGCGCGCGACAGGGCGTTGTCGGCGGCGCGCTCGGTCGCGGCGGCGAAGACGACGGGGCGGGCGAACTCGATCTTGACCTGAGCCGTAGCCAGCAGGTGCTTCACCGCCTGATTGACGCCGATGGGCTTACCGAACTGGGTGCGTTCCTTGGCGTAGTCGACGGCCAGTTCGACGCTGCGTTCCGCCAGACCGATGCACTGGGCGGCGGCGAAGATTGCGCCGCGCTCGAAGGCGATTTCCAGCAAGGGGGCCGCCGTCGCATCGTCAGCGAGCAAGGTGTCGGCGGACGGCGTCCAGACTGCGCGCGACAGGCGACGGAAGGGATCGATGCTGGGCTGAGCGATCAGTTCGACCGCCGAGCGCTCGACCAGATGAAGCGCGCCGTCATCGACCAGCAACAGGGCGTCCGCCCTATCGGCGTCGGCGATGAAGGGATTGGACGGGTGGCCCAAGGCCACGGTCGTCTCGCCCGCCAGCGCCTTGTCCAGCCACTCAGTCGCGCGCGGATGATCGACCGCCGCCAGCAGGGGCAGGACCACGCCCGCCAGCTCGACCAGCGGCTCAGGCAGGGCGGCGTGGCCGCAGGCCTGGGCGATCAGGACGAAGTCGGTCTCGTCCAGACCCAGGCCGCCCCTGGCTTCGGGGACCATGATCCCGGTCAGACCCAGGTCAAGAATCTGACGCCAGCGCGCTTCGTCGCGCGCGTCGCCGCTATCCATCAGGCGGCGCAGGTGCGCGCCCGTGCATTCGGCCCGCAGCAGGCTGTGGACAACCTCGGCGATGGCCTGTTGTTCGTCGGAGAAGGCGAAATCCACGATCAGCCCCTCGGCAGGCCGAGCAGGCGCTCGGCGATGATGTTGCGCTGGATCTCGTTCGATCCGGCGTAGATCGGCCCGGCCAGCGAGAACAGGTATCCGCCCAGCCAGTCGCTGGCTTCCTCGTCGTAGGGCGCGCTCGTCAGCAGCTCGGCGCGCGGCCCCAGGATGGCCATGGCCGTCTGGTGCAGGGCGATGTCCATCTCGGACCAGAAGATCTTGTTGCAGCTGGCCTCGGCCCCGATCGTGCCGCCCGCCGTCAGGCGACAGGCCGTCGAATAGATCGACAGGGCATAGGCCTCGGCGTTCATCCAGGCCTGGGCCACGTCGCGGCCCAGCGCAGGATCGACCTCGGCTTCATGGCGGCGATAGAGGGCGGCCAGTCGGCGCGCGGCCTCCTGATAACGGGCCGGGCTGCGCAGCATCAGGCCGCGCTCGAACCCGGCGGTGGCCATGCAGACGTGCCAGCCCTGACCCTCGTCGCCCAGCCGGTTGGCGACGGGCACGCGGGCGTTCTCGAGGAAGATTTCGGCGAAGCCCGCCTCGCCGTCGATCTGCGGGATAGGCTGGACGCGCACGCCGGGCGTCTTCAGGTCCATCAGCAGCAGGGACAGGCCCTTGTGCCGCGACGACCCCGCCTCGGTGCGAACCAGGACGAAGGCCCAGTCGGCGAAGACGGCGCGCGACGACCAGATCTTGTGGCCGTTCAGGACATAGTCGTCGCCGTCGATCACGGCGGTGGCGGCCACGGCGGCCAGGTCGCTGCCCGCCTGAGGCTCGGACCAGGCCTGGGCCCAGATTTCATCGCCAGCGGCCATGGCGGGCAGGAAGCGCGCCTTCTGCTCGGGCGTGCCGAACTCCATCAGGGTCGGGCCCAGCAGGAAGATGCCGTTCTGATTGACCCGACCGGGGGCGCCGGCGCGGTAGTATTCTTCCTCGAAGATCAGCCACTGGACGAGGTCCAGCGCCCGGCCGCCATAGGCTTTCGGCCAGGTCACCATGCCGAAATTGCCCCGGCTCAGGGTGCGTTCCCACTCGCGGTGGGCTTCGAAGCCTTCGGCGGTGTCGAACGAGGGCAGGGGCTTAGCGGGCACATGGCCGGCCATCCAGGCGCGCACCTCATGCCGGAAAGCGGTCTGCTCGGGGGTGTAACTCAGGTTCACTGGGGGGACCTTCAGAACTGGGCGGTCTTGTTGTCGTGGACGAAGGCGTCTCGAGAGGCCTGGCTGTCCGCGTGCATGTACATTTCCAGGGTGAAGCCCTGCTCGAAGCGGTAGCCGTGGTCGACGTCGCGCGGTTCCAGCCCGTTCAGCGCCTGCTTGGCGAGGACCAGGGCGGTGCGGCTCTTGGAGGCGATGACGGCGGCGAAGGCGCGGGCCTCGGCGTGGAGTTGATCGCGCGGGACCAGCTTCTCGACCCCGCCCAGACGCCAGGCGTCCTGGGCCGTGATCCTGCCGCCGGTGAAGAAGGCGGCGCGCACCGTGTGCAGGGGCAGCATCCGCGACAGGTGCGAGGCCCCGCCCATGGCGCCCCGGTCGATCTCGGGCAGGGAGAAGTAGCAGTCGTCCGAGGCGATGACTGTGTCGGCCGCGCCGCAGATGCCGATGCCGCCGCCGATGACGAAGCCGTGGGCGGCCACCACGACCGGCACCGGGCAGTCGCGCACGGCCTTGAAGGTCAGGTAGTTGCCCCGGTTCAGGGCCACGATCCGCTCGGGATGGGCCTGCATCTCCTTGATGTCGACGCCGCCGCAGAAGCCCCGCCCCTCGGCGCGGATCAGGACGCAGCGCACGTCTTCGCGGCTGCCGATCTCGGCGATGATCCCCGGCAGGGCGTTCCACAGGGTGGAGTCCAGCGCATTGACCGGCGGGTGGTCGAGGATGACCTCCCCGATGCGGTCGTTGATGTCGGTGCGGATGGGCATATGGGGGTCCCGTCAGGCCGCTGTTGTCAGGTTGGGGGCGAGGGAACTGGTCACAGCCTCCAGCCGCGCGCGGCCCTGGGCGACGATCTGTTCGATCAGGTCGTGGCAGGTCGGCAAGTCGCCGAGACGTCCCGCCACCTGGCCTGTGGCCATCAGGCCGTCGTCGGGCTGGCCTTCGACCACGGCGCGCCGGATCAGCATGGGGGCGCTAGCGGCCATCATGGCCTGGGCCAGCGTCAATCCACCGTGGCTCGTCATGGCGCGGGCGGCGGCCAGCAGCTCGGGCACCGATGCCCCCGTCGCCCGCTTCATCATCAGGGCGCTTTCCAGCGCGCGCAGCCACATCGACACCGGACCGGCGCTCTCGATACGCGCCAGGCGACGGTTGCGGATCATGCGCTGGGGCAGGCCGTCGACCTTGGTCGAAACCAGGATGTCGTCGGGGCCGGCCTTGACGTAGTGGGCCTTGGTGACACCGGGCACCGGGCTTTCGGCCGTCATCAGGAAGCGTGTGCCCATGGCGATTCCGGCGGCGCCATAGGCCAAGGCAGCAGCCAGGCCGCGCCCGTCGCTGAAACCGCCCGCCGCCACGACCGGCACCTTCACCGCGTCCAGAACCTGAGGCAGCAGGACGGTGGTGGCGACCGAGCCGGTGTGGCCGCCGCCTTCGCCGCCCTGGACCGTGATCATGTCGCAGCCCAGTTCGACCATCTTGCGGGCGTGCTTCAGCGCGCCGACGGTGGGGATGCAGACGATGCCCGCGTCGCGGAAGCGGGCGATGATCGCCTTGTCGGGACCGCGTCCAAAGCTGACGGCTCGGACCTGAGCGCGCTCGGACAGGATGATCTCGACGATTTCGGCGGCGCCTGGCTGGAACATGTGGAAGTTCACGCCGAAGGGCTTGGCCGTCAGGATCTTCAGTTGCGCGATAGCCTGACGCAGTTCGTCGGGGCGCATCACCGTCGCGCCGAGGAAGCCGAAGGCGCCCGCCTCACTCGTCGCGGCGACCAGCTCAGGCGTGGCGATCCAGCCCATGGCCGTCTGGATGATGGGATAGCGGCAGCCGAGGCGGGCGGTCAGTTCGGTATTGAGGGTCATGCCTTGCCCTCGTCCGCGCGCCTGTTGCCGGCAGCCATGGCCTTGCCGTCGAGCCCGCTGAGGCTGTTGCCGCTGACCAGATCGTTCTGGGCGTGGGCGAAGTGGTGCATGTGGAAGACGGCGTCCATGGCCGTGCGCTTGCCGCGCAGATCCTCGACGTGGTTCACCGCCTGCTTGGTCAGCGACAGGCCCAGGCGCGGCAGGACGGCGATCTTCTCGGCGATGGCGCGGGTTTGGTCTTCCAACTGATCGCGGGCGACCACGCGGTTGACCATGCCCAGCTCATAGGCGCGGGCGGCGGGCATCCGCTCGCCCAAGAAAAGGAATTCCTTGGCGATGCGCGGGTGCATCTCGAAGGCGTGGGCGAAGTATTCGACGCCGGGAATGCCCATGCGCACGACCGGGTCCTGGAAATAGGCGTCGTCGGAGGCGACGATCAGATCGCAGACCCAGGCCAGCATCAGGCCTCCAGCGATGCAGGCCCCCTGAACCATGGCGATGGTCGGCTTGGGGATGTCGCGCCAGCGTCGGCACATGCCCAGATAGACCTCGTGCTCGCGGGCATAGAGCAGCTCTGCGCCCGGCTTATTGACGTGGTCATAGGTCAGATGGCGACGATCAAAGCTCTTGTGCAGGTCGCGGCCTGGGGTGCCGATGTCGTGGCCGGCCGAGAAATGCTTGCCGGCCCCGCGGAGGACGATGACCTTGACCGCATCGTCATCGACGGCGCGGCGGAAGGCGTCGTCCAGCGCATAGGTCATCTGCGAGTTCTGGGCGTTATGGAACGCGGTGCGATCCATGGTGATCCAGACGACCGGCCCCTCGACCGCATAGGCGACGGGCGTCTCGGTCTCGTAGGTGATCTCGACGTCTTTCGGGGGGACCAGGTCGCTCATGGTCAGGCCGCGTCCTGCAGGCGGCGGTCGCCGGCGGGGTCGCCCTTGAACAGGGTGGCGCGCAGGTTGTGCGGGTCCAGCCGGTTGCGGATGATCGACAGCTGCTCAGACGTCGGCGCTGCGGTTTCAGAGATGGTCTCGGGCCGCGCCAGGGCGAAGCCGGTCTTGTCCTGAACCTCGTCGAAGGTGACGCCGGGGTGCAGGGATCGCACCCGCATCGCCTTGTTGGCGCCGCTGAAGTCCAGCACGGCCAGGTCGGTGATGACCATCCGCAGGTCGAGGCCGGCGGGTTTTTTCCCATCAGGCCAACGAGCCGGATTGTAGCCGACGCCGCAGACGAAATCGACTTCACCGCCGACGAAGGACCGGGTGTTGTGGGTCGGCACGAAATAGCTGTTGGGATGGCTGATCGAGTTGCCCGGATAGCCGCGCGCACCCAGCAGGGCGGCCTTGGGTTTGGCGTGGTCGCCGATGACCGAAATATTGGTCTGGCCAAAGCGGTCGATCTGGGTCGGCACGACCATGGCGTGACGCTTGCCCCCCCACAGGTTGTCGAAGGTGCGGGCAAACGGCATCCAGCCCTCGACCTTGGGCACATAGCCGTTGCGCGGGCCGACCGGGACGGGTTCCGAGACGAAGTGGTTCTCGCCGTCGGTCAGCATCAGGGCCGGGTTGACGGTCAGCTTGGCCAGACCGGCGGCCAGGCGCGGCATCAGGGTGATGCCGGTGGCCAGAACCTCGCCGTCGTTGCGCCAGGCGTCGGCGGCGGCGGCGATGCACAGTTCGGCCAAGGTATAGGGAACTTGGGTCATGTCGGCGGGCCTCAATAGATCGGCGCGGGCAGGGCGCGGACGTGGTCGGCGCCGCCGACCGCCGCGAGATAGGCGTCGGGCGTCGCGTCGATGAAACGAGCCCGATAGTCGGCCCAGTCTTCTGGCGAGGTGGCGCCGACGTAGGTCTTCAGGTGGGCCATATCGATCCCGTAGTCCGGCGAGGCGCCGGTCGGGTGGGCGCCCAGCGGGGCATCGATGACCCCGGTGACGACGCTGCGCTCGAACGGATGGAAGCGGGCGTTGGCGGGCAGATCCAGCTCCTCGGTCGTCACCACCTGTTCGGTCGAGACGAAGACCTGATCGGCGGCGCGGGCCATCAGGTCGTCGAAGAAGGGGTCGGGGCTGAAGATCAGGGTGTTGCCCGCCTGATCTGCGCGGTGGACGTGCAGAATGGCGGCGTCGAGCTTGATCGCCGGCATGGCCAGCAAGGTTTGGCCGTCCTCATAGGGCGAGCGGATCGTCTTGATGCCCTGCGAGGGAATATCCGTCGCCAGGCCGAAGTTGGCGGGCAGGAAGGGCAGGCGCATGGCTGCGGCCCGCAGGCCCCAGTGCAGCAGGCCTTCGTCCAGTTCCAGGATCTCCAGCGCGCCCGCCTGTCGTGCGGCGCGGAAATGCGGGTCCAAGGGGAAATGATCCAGAGAAACAAAGCCGAAGATCAGCTTCTTCACCTTGCCCGACGCCACCAAGGTCCCGACGTCGGGGCCGCCGTAGCCGACGATGGTCAGGTCCTTAAGGTCAGAACGCGCGATGGCGCGCACGAGGGCCATGGGCTTGCGGCGCGTGGCCCAACCCCCGATTCCGATGGTCATTCCGTCGCGCAGGCTGGCGACAAAGCCATCCAGATCCAGCCGTTTATCCAGCACGCCGTGACACTCCGTGAAGCAGGGAAGATTGGTTCCTGTCACGACGCTATGAGACCGGCCGGAGACGGTGAAGGGTCCCCAAAGGAACGGATTGTTTGCGTCCGAAGACAATGCGGACGACCCCCGAAATAGGGCTGCTGGCGAAACACTCTGGTCGTGTTTCGCGCCTTATCGCGGCGGTCGGCTTGGGCTCTATTTTCCCGACCGGCGGCCTGGTCCGCCCGCGACATCCATAAGGTCGCCGCGCGGGAGACCCGTTTGCTTCAGAGACTTCGCAACACCCCCGGCGCGCCCCTGACGGGTGAAACCACCCTGTCCAAAGGCGTGTTCGCCCTGATCTTCGTGGTGTCGATGGCCATGGCCGTGGGCAACCTGGGCCTGGTTTCAGTCATGCCCGCTATCGGACGCGCCATCGGCATTTCTGATCATCTGGTGGCGGCGATCTTCTCGCTGTCGGCCCTGCTGTGGGCCATCAGCGCGCCGTACTGGGCCAGGGTCTCGGACGTGCGGGGGCGCAAGCCGATGATGATGCTGGGTCTGGGCGGCTTTGTTTTCTCCATGCTGGGCTGCGCCCTGGTGGTCTGGGCCGGGCTGCAGGCCCTGCTGGCGCCCATGGCGGTCTTTCTGGCCTTCGCCGCGATCCGCGGGGTGTTCGGTCTGCTGGGCTCGGCTACCGCTTCGTCCAGCCAGGCCTATGTGGCCGAGCGCACCTCCGAGAAGGATCGGACGGCTGCCCTGTCGGCCCTGGCCGGCGCCCTGGGCATGGGAACCATCATCGGTCCGGCGGTGTCGCCGCTTCTGGTCTTCGGCTTCCTTGGTCTGGCTGGACCCATGACCATCTTCGCCCTGATCGCGGCGGCGATTCTGATTGCGGTGGCGGTGATGATTCCGTCGGATCGTCCGCCCGTGTCGGTGCGCGAGCAGGGGCTGAAGGCGAACGCGGCGGGCGGCAAGCCAGCCCGCGCCAAGGCGGGAACCGGAGTCTGGCGCGACAAGAACATCGGACCCTATCTCTGGTACGGTCTGCTTTCGGCCTGCGCCCAGGCGATCAATGTCTATACCCTGGGTTTCGTCATCATGGACGAGATGGCCCTGCCGGCGGCGGAGGCTCAGGGCTATATCGGCATCGCCATGGCGGCGGGCGCGGCGGCGGGCCTGGCGGGTCAGTGGGTCCTGATCCCTGGGCTGAAGATGTCGCCGCGACAACTGTTGCGGGCTGGGGCGGTTCTGGCGCTGGCGGGCAATCTGATCACCGTCTTCGCCGGCGACATCTGGCTTCTGACGCTTGGCTATGTGGTGTTGACCCTGGGCTTCAGCTTCTGCCGGCCCGGCTTTACGGCGGGCTCTTCGCTGGCGGCTCGCCCTGATCAGCAAGGCCTCGTGGCGGGCATGGTCTCCAGCTTGTCGGGTGCGGCCATCGTCGTCACCCCTGTGATCGGCGTGCTGCTTTACGAGTTCGCACCTGCGGCGCCTTTCATCCTGAACTGCGTCGTCATGGCTGGACTGGCGCTCTACGCCTGGAAAAACCCCTCGCTGCGGCGCGGCGAGCCCGGCCTGGCGCGGACTTCGATTGTTTCCTGATGCGGATAAACCGTCTGCGTCCACGTGCTTGTTGTCGACGAGCGTCGGGTAATAATCGTTCCATCAAGATTTAAAAATCGGCTGACGAACAGACTAGTTCGTGATGGTCAAAGAAACGTGGGAGTGTTCCGTGGATCGGTATCTGGTAATTTCGTCCGATGGTCATGCCGGTTTGCCCCCGGAAAAGTATCGCGAGTATCTGGACCCGCAGTATCGGGCCGAGTTTGACGAGCGCATCGTCAAGGAAATCGCGGCCCGCGAACAGCACGAGAAGAACTTCCTCCTCGACGACTTCAACAACAAATGGCGCGCCGATGCCGGCGAAGGCATGGAGGGCGCCTGGGACTCGACGATCCGCAGCCGTATTCTGGATGAGGACGGCGTCGCCGCCGAGGTCCTCTATCCCGATGGCATCACCGAGCGGAACGCCCCGCCTTTCGGCGCCGACATCGGCCTGAGGCCAGTCCTGAAGGACGCGCACCTGCAATGGGCGGGCGCCCGCGCCCACAATCGCTGGATGGCCGAGTTCTGTCAGATGGACCCGGTGCGCCGCATCGGCCTGGCCATCATCCCGGCCCTCTACGACATGGAAGAGAACCTCAAGGAAATCCGTTGGGCCAAGGAGAATGGTCTGAAGGGCGTGGTCCTGCCGACCTTGATGGAGGGCTACGACTTCTACAACCATCCGAAATACCACCCGATGTGGGCCATGCTGCAAGAGTTCAACATGCCCGTGAACTTCCACTCGGGCGCGGCGCCGGCCTATGACACGGCCCAGCCTGGCTGGATCGGCATCTACCTTTCGGAGTACGCCTTTTTCCTCACCCGCCCGATGTCGGCCCTGATCTTCGGCGGCGTGTTCGAGCAGTTTCCGAAACTGAAGGTCACCTTCACCGAAGCGGGCGGCGAGTTCTGGTTCCCGTGGATGCTGGAGCTGATGGACGTCCGCGCCTCGGTCAAGCACACCAGCGGCAAGCTGGGCGATCACCGCTCCAACCTGTCGATGAAGCCGAGCGATTACTTCAAGCGCAACATCTGGGTCGGCTGCTCGGCCCTGCCGGACGAAGAGACCACCGAGTCCTATTACAACATCGGCATCGACCGGGTGCTGTGGGGCACCGACTATCCCCACCCCGAGGGCACCTGGCCCCACACCCTGCCCAAGATGATCGCCAGCCTGGGCGGGCTGCCCGAAGCCGACATCTCCAGGATGTTCGCGGGCAACGCCCTGGAAGTCTACGACCTGGATGAGAAGGCGCTGAACGCCATCGCGGCCCGCATCGGCCCGCAGAAGACCAACTTCATCAAGGCCGCCGCCTGATACCGACCGGGAGCGGTCGCGTTCGTGCCGCTCCCGTCCAAATCCTCATAAAAAACGACTGGGAGAGACGACGTTGGCCAAGCTTCGCTACGTTCAGGACGTGAATAAACTCAAGGCCGCGATGGAGGCTCGCGCTTCTGGCGGCGGGCTCAAGAACACCGTGCAGACCCTGCGCGCCTTCTATGAGACCGATCCCGAGATCGTGGCGGCCCTGCTGCCCAAGCCGCTGCAGCCGACGGCGACGCCGAAGATCTTGATCCAGTTCTCTTATGTTGAAATGCGTCCGACGCCCGACAATGTCGTCGTGTCGGCGGCCATGACGGTCGGCGTCGAGTCCACCTACAAGGGCAAGACCGGCTGGTACGTCCTGGCCATGCCCATGGGCGGCGAGTTCGTCGTCATCAGCGGCCGTGAGCGTTTCGGCGAGCCCAAGAAGATCGCCGACGTCAAGTTCACCAAGGACGGCGACCGCCTGCACGTCACCTGCACCCGCAACGGCATCGCCTTCGTCGAGCTGGAAGGTCAGATCGGCGAGAGCCTGGGCGGCAAGAAGTTCACTGAGAACCTCTTCTGCTACAAGGGCATGCCGGGCATCGACAACGGCTTCGGCTTCGACGGCGATGTCTTCCTGACCCAGCTGAACTGGGATCGCGACTGGGACATGCACCATGTCGTCAACGGCGGCAAAGTCACGCTGCGCGAGTCCGCCGCCGACCCGCTGGTCGATGTGCCGGTGCGCAAGCTGCTGAAGATGGAATACTCGGAAGGTCGCAGCATCACCGGCGGTGAAATCCTCGAGAAGGTGCCGGGCGAGTGGCTGCAGCCCTTCTGGTTCGGCCGCTACGACGACAACCCGACCGGCGGCATCGAGATCGCGCTCGCTTCGGAGGCGGCGCTTCAGGATGCGTGATCTGAAGGGGAAGGTCGCCGTCGTCACCGGCGGCGCCAGCGGGGTCGGGCGTGCGCTGGGTGAAGCCCTGATCGAACGCGGCGCCAAGGTGGTTCTCAGCGACATCAACGCCGAGGCGCTGGAAGCCACCGCCGCCGAACTGCGCGCCAAGGGCGGTGACGTCGTCGGCGTCGTCGCCGACGTGATGAAGCAGGATTCCATCGAGTCCCTGGCTGATCAGGCCTATGCCCGTCACGGCGCGGTCCACCTGCTGTTCAACAACGCCGGCGTCGGTCTGGGCGACTTCCGTGAGCCGATCTGGACCCTGGCGCTCAAGGACTGGGAGTGGGGCCACAACATCCACGTCATGGGCGTGGTCCACGGCATCCGGGCCTTCGTGCCCCGGATGCTGGCGGGGGGTGAATACGGCTATGTCGTCAACACCACCTCCACCAACGGCGGGCTGGTGCCCTCGGCGCGAACTCCCGTATACGCCTCGACCAAGGCAGCGGTGACGAGCCTGACGGAGGTGCTCCATCATCAGCTCACGGCCCAGGACGCCAAGGTCAAGGCGGCGCTGTTGTTCCCCGGACCGCACCTGGTCAACACCAACCTGATGCGCTCGGCGCGACCGGCCGACTATGTCGATCCGGCCAGCCCGCAGCCCGCTGGCAAGTCGATGGCGGAACTGGCCCGGCAGAACGGCGGGGTCCCGGTCACGGAACCGGAAGAAGTGGCCGCCTTCGCCCTGGACGGGGTCGCGGCGGGTCGCTTCTGGCTGCTGCCGGAAAGCGAGCGGTCGGACGGCAACATCCGCCGCCGCACCGAGAGCATCCTGGCCCGCAGCGCCCCCATCGGGCTCGGGGGGTAAGGCCGCAAAAGACTGGAACACGGCGAGGAGGAGGGGGCTCGTCTCTGCCGTAGATCCACAGTGACGTTATATAAAAACAAAATAAAAACAGCCAATTAGATCAGAAAATGGTCATAGGCTATTAGGGAGGGTTACATGACACGACGCATGACTCGCACCGCGACCATTCTGCTGGCCGGCACGGCTCTGGCCGGCGCCTGGCCCGCCATGGCCCTGGCTCAGGAGGGTCCGGCGCCCGAACAGGCGACCAGCCTTTCTGACGTGGTGGTCACGGCTCAACGCCGCGAAGAACGCCTGATCGACGTGCCGCTTTCGGTCTCCACCCTGGGGGGCGAGGCTCTGCAACGCGCCGGGGTGGCCGACATTTCCGCCATCGGCGGCTATGTGCCGAATATCCAGATCAACCAGACGGTCGGCGGCGCCTTCGGGCCGCTGATCTCGATGCGCGGACTGGCGCCCTCGGCCGACACCAGTCTGGGTCGCGACCAGCCGGTCGGCATGTATATCGACGGCGTGCCGATCGCCAAGTCGACGGGCGCCGCCTTCGACACGGTGGACCTGGAACGCATCGAAGTGCTGCGCGGCCCGCAAGGGACGCTGTATGGCAAGAACACCATCGGTGGCGCCGTCAACCTGGTGACACGCCAACCGACCGGCGTCTTCGGCGGCAAGTTCATGCTGGGCGTCGGCAGCGCCGACCTGTTCGAGCAGCGGCTGTCGCTGGATCTGCCGCGCATCGGCGAGATCGGTCAGGGCCTCGGCGCCTTTGACGTCAAGGTCGCCTATTCGGGCCGCACGCGCGACGGCTTCTTCGACAACACCCATCCCAACGCCCGTTTCTCCACCTTCGGCGAGCAGAACCAGCAAGCTGGTCGCGTCGATGTGGTCTGGCGTCCGACTGAGGATATCAAGGTCGCCTACGGCTACGACGACACCTCCAGCCGCAGCTCGCCGGCCATGCTGGCGATCAGCGCACCGGGCGCCATCGGGCCGGGCGGCGCCTATGCCTCCCTCTATCCCTATATCCAGAACGCCATCTACACCTCGCGCCCGGAGGGCATCGCCAACGACTACGCCAACCGCAGCGACTTCTTCGTCAAGGGTCACTCGCTGACGGCCGAGTACAACGCCGACGCCGTGCCCTTCTTCGGCGACGTCACGATCAAGTCGATTTCGGCCTACCGGAACATGAAATCGCGCAGCCAGACCGATTTTGATGGGACGGGCGTGGACCTGATGCACTTCACGCTCAACAACAACTACGAGCAGTGGTCGCAGGAATTGCAGCTGATCGGCGCGAACGGCCCGGTGAAGTACACCTTCGGTCTGTTCGGCTTCAAGGAAGAGTACGGCGTCTTCAACCCGCGCTGGAACTTCCAGTTCGGCGGCAACAAGTACGACCTTCAGGAGCGCTCCGCCGACAACACCTCGATCGCCGCCTATGGTCAGATGACCTGGACGCCGACCGCCTTCGACGAGCGGCTCAGCCTGACCCTGGGCGGGCGGATCAACAAGGACGAGAAGTCGGCGACCTCGCTGAGCCAGTCCTATAGCGCCTATCTGGCCAATCCGGCGGCGCCGGGTTCGGGCGTGTTCCAGCGCGACGCTGCCGGCAACCCGATCACGCGCAGCGGCGGCCCGGCTCTCGGCGCGCTTCCCGGTCCGGGCAATATCGGTCCGTCTGATCTGATCCCGCTAACGGCGACGGGTTCCTGGTCGGAGTTCACGCCCGAGTTCAATGCGTCGTGGAAACTGGCAGAAGACTGGAACGTCTATGGTCGTGTGGCGACGGGCTTCAAGAGCGGCGGCAACAACGACGTCGCCGCCACCAACGCCAGCTTCATGACGCCCTATGAGCCCGAGAAGCTGACGGCCTATGAGATCGGCACCAAGGGTCAGTGGTTCGACCGTCGCCTGAACCTGTCGGCGGCGGTCTATTACAGCGATTACCGCGACTTCCAGGTCGGGGTCTTCGTGCCGGCCCTGATCACGACGACCATCATCAACGCCGGCAAGGCCCATATGTCGGGCGTCGAGCTGGAAGGCACGGTGCGGCCCGTCGACAACCTGCGGCTCAACTTCGGCTACGGCTACACCAAGGCCGAGTATGACGAGTTCATCCTGCCCTCGGGCCAGGACGTGACCAACACCTACGTCTTCCCCCTCATCCCCAAGCACAACTACACCCTGGGGGTCGACTATCGCTGGCCGGGCGTGGCGGGCGGCGAGGTCGTGGCCAGCCTGAACTACAGCTGGCGCAGCGAGCAGGCGGGCGGGATCACCAACGACCCGCTGTCCTACCGCAAGGCCTATGGCCTTCTGGACGGTCGCCTGTCGCTCGCCGACATCAACATCGGCGACGGACGCACGGCTGAAATCTCGCTGTGGGGCAAGAACCTGCTGGATGAGGAATACTGGGTCTCGGGCATCAACCTGACCCTGTTCACCATCCGCCAGTGGGGCGATCCACGCAGCCTGGGTCTGCAGGCCAGCGTGAAGTTCTAGGCCGACATCTCGGCAGGAGATCGGCGGCCTCAGCCTCGCCGGTCTCCTGATCGGGACTTTGTTATTCCGGGTAGAGCCAGGGTTCATGAGCGACAGCGCGCGCATCGTCATCGTCGGAGCCGGACATGCGGGCGGAACCGCCGCCGCCCTGTTGCGCCAGTACGGCCACGTCGGCGCAGTCTCCCTGATCGGCGCCGAGCCTGTGGCGCCCTATCAACGACCGCCGCTGTCCAAGGCCTGGCTGAAGGGCGAGGCTGATGAAGACGCCCTGCGGCTCAAGGCCCCCGAATGGTATGGCGACAACCAGGTCGATCTGCGCCTGGCGCAGGCAGTTGAGGCCATCGACCGAGCCGGGCAGACGGTTCGGCTGAGCGATGGCGAAACATTGGCCTACGATCATCTGATCCTGGCGACGGGCGCACGGGCGCGCCGGCTGGATATCGACGGCGTTGAGCTGGACGGCGTCATGGCCTTGCGCACAGCCGCTGACGCCGAGGCGCTGAAGACGGCGCTTGCGCCAGTGCGCCATCGCGTAAAGCGGCTGGTCGTGATCGGCGGCGGCTATGTCGGCCTGGAGGCGGCGGCCTCGGCCCGTGCGCTCGGCGCTGAGGTGGTCATCGTGGAGCGCGAAAGTCGCATCCTGGCCCGCGTCGCCTGTCCGATTCTGTCACGCTTCTTCCAGGCCTCTCACCGCGAACGCGGGGTTCATTTCATTCTCGATGCCACGGTTGAGCGCCTGAGCGGCGAGGACGGGCGGGTGAAGGCCGTCCATCTCGGCGCCGGCTCCGTGCTGGATTGCGACGCGGTTCTGGTCGGGGTCGGCGCCCAGCCCAACGACGAGCTGGCGCGGGCGGCGGGCTTGGAGTGCCAGGACGGAGTCCTGGTCGACCTGGCGGCGCGAACCAGCGACACGGCGATCTTCGCCATAGGCGATGTGACCCGACGACCCCTGCCGCTTTATGACACGGTCATGCGGCTGGAGAGCGTGCCCAATGCGCTCGAGCAGGCGCGTCAGGCCGCCGCCGCCATCGTGGGACGGCCCGCGCCGGAACCCGAGACGCCGTGGTTCTGGTCGGACCAGTATGACCTCAAGCTGCAGATCGCGGGCGTGCCGATCGGCTGCGACGACATGGTCGTGCGCGGCGTCCCTGACGCCCCCGGCTTCGCCCTGTTCCACATGGCGGGCGACCTGATACAGGCCGTCGAAGCTGTCAACGCGCCCGCCGAGTTTCTGGTCGGACGCCAGTTGATCGGCCGCCGGACGCCCGTTTGTCGCGCAAGGCTGGCCGACCGTGCGACGCCGATGAAGGCGGTCGCGCTGTGATTATATCTTGCCCAATTCCCTCGTCCCTGGAGGCGTCATGATCGACCATCTGAAATTCTACATCGACGGCGCCTGGGTCGATCCCGTTGCGGCCCGCACCCTGGATGTCATCAACCCGGCGACCGAGCAGGCCGTGGCCCGCATCAGCCTGGGCGGGGCGGAAGACGTGGATCGCGCGGTCAAGGCGGCTCAGCGCGCCTTCATCAGCTTCAGCCGAACCTCGCGGCAGGAACGGATCGACCTGCTGGAAGCCATCCTGGCCGAGTACGTCCGTCGTCAGGACGAGATGGCCCTGGCCATCACGACCGAGATGGGCGCCCCCGCCGCCTTGGCGCGTAATGCTCAGGCCTATATGGGCGCGGCCCATCTGAGCACGGCCATCGCCGTGCTCAAGGACTATGAGTTCGAGGAGGCGCGGGGTTCGACCCTGATCAGCCGCGACCCCATCGGTGTCTGCGCCTTCATCACCCCGTGGAACTGGCCGTCGAACCAGATCGGCTGCAAGGTCGCCCCGGCCCTGGCCGTGGGCTGCACCATGGTGCTGAAGCCGTCAGAGGTCGCGCCCCTGTCGGGCCTTCTCTGGGCCGAAATCATGGACGCGGCGGGCGTTCCGGCGGGCGTGTTCAACCTGATCAACGGCGACGGGCCGGGTGTCGGCGCGGCCCTGTCCGGCCACCCTGGCGTGGACATGGTCAGCTTCACCGGCTCGACCCGCGCGGGCGTCGAGGTGGCCCGAAACGCCGCCCCCACCATCAAGCGCGTACATCAGGAGTTGGGCGGCAAGTCCGCCAACATCATTCTGGACGACGCCGACATTCCGGCCGCCGTGGCGGCGGGCGTGGCCCGCATCATGAACAACAGCGGCCAGTCCTGTAACGCCCCCACGCGGATGCTTGTCCCTCGCGCGCGGATGGACGAGGTCAAAGCCGCGGCCAAGGCTGCAGCCGAGGGTCTGACCGTCGGCGATCCGACCGGCGACGTCACCCTGGGTCCGGTGGTGTCGGACGTGCAGTGGAACAAGATCCAGACCCTGATCGCCAAGGGCATTGAGGAGGGTGCGACCCTGGTCGCCGGCGGGGTCGGCCGTCCCGACGACCTGACCGCCGGCTATTTCGTCAAGCCCACTATCTTCGCCGACGTCGCCCCCAAGGCGACCATCGCCCGCGAGGAAATCTTCGGTCCGGTCCTGTCGATCATTCCCTACGACACCGAGGAAGAGGCGGTCGAGATCGCCAACGACACCGTCTATGGCCTGGCCGCCTATGTGCAGTCCGGCGACATTGCTCATGCCCGCGACATCGCCCGCCAGTTGCGCGCGGGTCAGGTGATCATCAACAACGCGGGACCTGACCTGATGGCGCCGTTCGGCGGCTTCAAGCAGTCGGGCAATGGCCGTGAATGGGGCGACCACGCCTTCGCCGAGTTCCTGGAGGTCAAGGCCACGCTCGGCCACGCCTGACGCGCGGCCAGACGGAGACAGACGGCGTCGCCCCTCGGGACGGCGCCGTTCTCTTTTGTCAGGCCAGACGACGCAGGTTGGCGCGGTCAAAGGGCAGGGGGGGCTGGCCGGTTCTGACGCGCTGCGGCCACTGCGGGTCGTTCAGGATGGCCCGGCCGACGCCGGCTAGATCGAACTCGCCGCGCGCGATCCGCTCGCGCACCGCGTCCAGATTATCGAGAGGCGTGGTCTCGCTGCTGCCGCTCAGGGTTTCGCCAAGAGCGTTGCCCAGACCGATCCCGCCGATGGCGACCGTGGGCTTGCCTGTCAGCCGACGCGCCCAGCCCGCCAGCGACAGGGGCGAGCCGTCAAAGGCCGGCCGGTCGAAATGGCGCCCGCTGGCATCGAACAGATCGACGCCGCTCTGGGCCAGGGTCTTCAGCAGGGCGCCCAGTTCCTCGGGCGTCTGGCCGAGGCGGGCGCCGTAGTCCTGCTGCTTGTGCTGTGAGAAGCGGAACATGATCGGGGCGTTGCCGATCTCGGCCCGCACCGCCGCCACGATCTCGGCCCCGAAGGCCGCGCGCCTGGCCGGACCGCCGCCATAGCGGTCGGTGCGCAGGTTGGTCTCGGCCCACAGGAAGCTGTCGATCAGATAACCGTGCCCGGCGTGCAGGGCGATGCCGTCGAAGCCGACGTCCATGGCGTTGCGCGCTGCGCTGGCGAAAGCCGCGATCACGGCCTTGATTTCGGCTGTGGTCATGGGCTCGGTCGGCGCCCGCATCGCATCGACATAGTCGTCGCCATAGGAGGTGTGGCCGGGTCTGCCCCAGTGCCCAGAGGGCCGAGCGCCGATCAGGTCGGGACGCAGCGACCGCGACGGATCGCGCAGCGGTCCCTGATGCCAAAGTTGCGGGAAGATGCGCCCGCCCGCCGCGTGGACCTCCGCGACCACGCGCCGCCAGCCGTCCAGGGCGGCCTTGCCGTGCATATGCGGAATGGCGGGGTCGTCGACGGCGGAGGGATGATCCACGCCCACGCCCTCAGTGACGATCAGCCCTGCGCCGCCCTCGGCCCGACGACGGTAATAGGCGGCCACGTCCTCGCCCGGCACGCCGTCCGGAGAGAAGTAGCGGGTCATCGGCGACATGACGATGCGGTTGGCCAGGGTCAGGTTGCGGATCGTCAGCGGCGTGAAAAGGACGTCTGCTTGAACCGGGGCGTCGACTTTCATGTCCATAGTCAGGCCGCCTGGTCGATGGTGCGCAGCACGGCGCGGGCCTCGTCGGAGCCGTTCAGCAGACGGTTCGTACGGCGCAGCACCTTCCAGCCTTCCTCGGTGCGACCCAGCGTCCAGTGGTTGACCGATACTCGCCACACCGTGAAGGCGCCGTCCACGTGCTTGTAGACGCGAGAATAGTTGACCGCCGTGGCGCGGTCGCCATCGACCGTTACATGCGGCGCGCTGGGAATATGGGCCGCGCCGTCGCGCACCAAGGCGCGGTGCACGTCGTTGTCGAGCAGACCCGCGATCCCTTCGGGCCCCTGACCCGCCCAGCCCTCGGCCAGTTCATAGACGCCGTCCTCGGCCCACAGAGCCCCGACCTTCAGCCCGCGCTCATAGGTGTCGGCGGTGTCGGCCTGGGGCCCATAGCGGGCGATGAGCTGACAGACGGCCACATGGTCCTGCAGCGCCTGAAGCTGGGCTTCCAGCCGGGCGAGACGGGCTTCGGTTTCGGACATGGCGGACCCCTGTGCGGTTTGTCCGCAGCATCCGATATTTCGCGCCGATGATTAGCCGGCTCGCTGGAAACGCTGTGTTCAGGCGGGGTGTCTGGCTGCAGCGGACCGGTCGCCGGATAGTGGTCCTCATCGCCACACAGCCGGAGCCCCGCCATGTCCGTCGCCGAGCGCGTCAATCGCCAATGGGTGCTCGCGCGCCGACCCCAAGGCCAGGTGCGCCTGGAGGACTTCGCGCGCCGTGACGCCTCCGTGCCGGTCGCCGATCTGGCCGCCGGTGAAGTCCTTGTCCGCATGATGATGTTCGGCTTCGATCCGGCCCAGCGCGGCTGGATGGACGACCGGCCCAGCTACATGCCGCCCATGGCCATTGGCGAGTCGGTGCGCGGCAGCGCGGCGGCGCGCGTGGTCGCCTCGACCAACCCCGCCTACCCCGAGGGCGCCCTGGTGCGGGGCCTGTTCAGTTGGCAGGAATACGCCGTCGTGGCGCGGGCGGGCGAGGCGGCGCCGGTGCTGATCCCGGAGGGCGTGACGCCGGAGGAGGCTCTGGGCGTTCTGGGCGGCGCCAGCCTGACCGCCTGGGTGGGTCTGAAGACGGTCGGTCGGCTCGGCGCGGACGACACGGTCCTGATCTCTGGCGCGGCGGGAGCGGTCGGGTCGCTGGCGGTGCAGATTGCGCATCTGAACGGCGCGCGGGTCATCGGCATCGCCGGCGGGCCGGAGAAATGCCGCTGGCTGGTCGAGGACTACGGCGCTGACGCCGCTATCGACTATCGGCATGAGGATGTCGCCGCGCGGCTGGCGGCCCTTGCGCCCGACGGGATCGACCTTTTCTTCGACAATGTCGGCGGCGAAACCCTCGAGGCCGGGATCGCCCACATCGCGCGCTTCGGCCGAATCGTCCTGTGCGGCGCCATCTCGGGATACAATGACGCTGAGCCCGTGGCCGGCCCTCGCAACCTGGCGCGGCTGATCGCCCAGCGCGCCGAGATGCGCGGCTTCATTCTGCTGGACCACCTGGATCAGGTTCCCGCCGCCAGAGCCGCGCTGGAGACTTGGCTGCGCGATGGCCAACTGCGCTATCGCACTGACGTCCAGCAGGGCTTTGAAGCCATTCCCGCAACCTTTCTTCGCCTGTTCAGCAGCGCCAGTCAGGGCAAGCAGCTATTGCGGATCGAATAGGTTCAGGTGCGTCGCCCGACCGCTGCACGATTATTCCGGCGGAACCTGGGCGTCGCCCTCGATGCGGTCGCGATAGGCGGCGGCGCGGGCCAGCAGGATCAGGGTCACGGGCGTGGTGACGGTCAGGAAGACGCCGATCAGCAGGTCTCTGAGCGCGAAACGCCCTTCTGAAAGCGACCAGAACACCATCGAGGCGAGGACGATCAGGGTCATGCCCAGGGTGGCTCCCAGGGTCGGCGCATGGACGCGCTCATAGAAGCGCTTGAGCACGACCAGGCCGATTGATCCGGTCAATGCCAGCAGGCCGCCGCACAAGGCGAGGGCGACGACCAGCCAGGCCGCCCAGAGTGGGAGTTCGATCAGGGCGGTCATTCAATCACCTCGCCGCGCATCAGGAACTTGGCCAAGGCCACTGTGGCGGTGAAGCCCAGCATGCCGATGATCAGGGCCGCTTCGAAATAGAGGCCGACGCCGCTGCGCATCCCCTGAACCAGGATCAGAAGCATGGCGTTCAGGTAGAGAGTGTCGAGGCCAAGAATGCGATCCTGCGCCCGCGGGCCGCGGATCATTCGCCAGGCCGCCAGCAGCATGGCCAGCAACAGCAGCGCCTGGGCCACGCCCAGGCCCCAGAACAGGACGGTCGAGGGGGTCACGGGAAGATCTCCAGCAACAGACGTTCATACCGACCCTTGATCAGGTCGATCCATTCTTCTTCCTCGATCAGGTCGAGGACGTGCAGCAGCAGGCTGCCGGTCGCGCGGTCGTATTGCACCCACAGCGTTCCGGGCGTGCTGGTCAGGATGATGGCCAGAACCGCCAGTCCGTAACGATTGCGAAGATCAAGCGGCACATGGATGAAGCCCGACCGGCGGATGTGTCGGCGACGCCCCATGATGATGGCCGCGACCGCGTAGTTCGAGCGCACCACGTCCACGACCACATAGCTCGCCAGCCGCACAATAGCGCCGGGAGACCGGACGCCCGATCGGTCGGGCTCCAGCTGACGCATGACCTGCGGGATGGTCAGGGCGACCAGGAATGCGACAACCATGTCGCCCGTCGAAACGGGGCCGTTGAGCAAGAGCCAGGTGGCGAACAGACCAGCGGCGAGCAGAGGGTGAGGAAGGACGGCGCGGATCATGATCCGGCTCCCAGCACTTCACTGATGTAGGTGCGCGGAGAGGCCAGCCATTCGCCCGTCTTTTCGCCATAGGTCAGACCGGCTGCGGCGGCGATGCTCAGCCACAGACAGCACAGAACCAGACCGCCGATGGCGAGGAACTCGGGGCTTCTGACCTTGTGCGGAGCGGCGTCTTCCCTGCGCCAGAAACCCGCGACGCCGAACCGGGTCAGCGCGATCAGGGCGGCGAAGCTGGACAGGGTCAGCACCCCGACCAGCGTCCAGCTGGCGGCCGACAGGACGCCGTCGCCGGACAGTAGGGCCACGAAGATGCTCAGCTTTCCGGCAAACCCAGCCAGAGGGGGCAGGCTGACCGTCACCAGACTGGCCAGGATAAAGGCGCCGCCCAGGAAGGCGGTCGAGGCGGGCAGAATACGTCCCACCTCGTGCACATCGTCTGCGGCGAAGGGATCATCATACTCGTCGTCAAACACGGCGTCCTCTGGCGATACGGCCTGATCTTCGCCTCTGGCCAGGATCTCGGCGATCAGGAACAGGGCGCCCGCCGCCAGGGTGGACGCCGCCATATAGAAGAGGGCGCCGCCGAGGGCGTCGGGACTGGCGGTCCCCGCAATGGCCAGAACCGTTCCAGACGAAACCATGACGGCATAGCCCGCCGCCTGTTCCAGGCGCCGGGACGCCACCATGCCTGCCGCACCGAAGACGACCGTGGCGACGCCGGCAGACAGAAGCCAGAGGTCGCCGAAGCCGGTCGAAGCCCCCGCTTCGGCGCCGAAAAGCAGCGTCGACAGGCGGATGATCACATAGACCCCGACCTTGCTGAGGATGGCGAACACGGCGGCGACCGGGGCGCTGGCCGCAGCATAGGCGCCGGGCAGCCAGAAGCCGAGCGGCCAGGCTGCCGCCTTGACCAGGAAGGCCACGCCTAGAATGGCGCAGCCGATATGAAACAGAGCGCGATCTTGGCTCGGGATCGTTGCGATCCGATCGGCGATGTCGGCCATGTTCAGGGCGCCGGTGACGCCGTAGATCAGGCTGACCCCGATCAGGAAGAATAGGGACGCCGTCAGGTTGATGGCGACATAGCCCAGTCCCGCCCGCACCCGCTTCTCACCCGATCCATGCAGCAACAGCCCGTATGACGCGGCTAGCATGACTTCGAAGAAGACGAACAGGTTGAACAGGTCGCCGGTCAGGACCGCGCCGTTCACCCCCATGATCAGCAGTAGATAGAGGGCGTGGAAGCGTGGCCCGGCCCGATCCCAGCGGGCGAAGGCGAACAGCAGGCCGCCGGCGGCCAGCGTCGCCGTCAGCGCCAGCATCAGCGTCGACAGCCTGTCCGCCACCAGGGTGATGCCGAACGGCGCCGACCATGAGCCAAGGTTGTAGATGCGCGCCGTGTCGTCGCCCGCAGGCCCGCCCACCGAGGCTTCATGCAACAGGATGAAGGCGACGCCGACCAGGGCGATCAGGCAGCAAAGGCTGATCATGGCCTTCAGGCCATAGCGCTGTTCCTTGAGCAGCAGCATGCTCGCCGCCGCGATCAGCGGCAGGACGACGGGAACGACGATCAGATGGTCTTGCCAGTCGGTCATTCGCCCGGCTCCCGTCCGTCGATGTGGTCGCTGCCGGTGATGCCGCGGCTGGTCAACAGGACGACCAGGAACAGGGCGGTCAGGGCGAAGCTGATGACGATGGCGGTCAGGACCAGGGCCTGGGGCACGGGATCGGCATAGGCGGCGGGATCAACGGGACCTTCGCCACGAAGCACCGGGGGAGAACCGCTGCGCAGCCGTCCCATGGCGAAGATGAAGAGATTGACGGCATAGCCCAGCAAGGACAGGCCGATGATGACCTGGAAGGTGCGGGGGCGCAGCAGCAGCCAGACACCGGCGGCGGTCAGGACGCCGATGCCGAGAGCGAGAACCATTTCCATCAGAAGGTCTCCTCTTTTGCCGTGACTTTTGCTGCGACGGGGGCGACGGGGCGAGACTTCCGCAACGACTGGTGAGCGATGGCGACCAGCATCAGGACCGTCGCGCCCACCACCAGCAGGGCCACCCCGGCGTCAAACACCACCGCCGACGCCAGCGGCGTCTTGCCGATCAGCGGCAGGTCCACATAGCGGAACCACGAGGTCAGCAAGGGATAGCCGAACAGCCAGGAGGCGACGCCCGACAGCGCCGCGATCAGCAGCCCGCCGCCGATCCAGACCAGGGGCCGGATCTCCAGCCGTTCTTCGACCCAGCGCGCGCCGGACGCCATGTATTGCAGGATGAAGGCGATCGAGAGCGTGACGCCCGCCGCGAAACCGCCGCCTGGCAGGTCGTGCCCTCGCAGGAACAGATGCACCGCCAGCAGGACGATGAAGGGGAACAGCCAGCGCATCACCACGCGCGGGATCAGCATGGTCTCGGGCAGGGTGTCGCCGACGGAGCGATCCTTGTGACGGTCGTCGCTGTCGTCCTGATCCTGCTTCTGCACCGTGTCGCCGAGACTGTCTGCGGCCGGACGGAACCGTCGAAGCAGGGCCCATATCGTCAGACCGACGATGCCCAGGACGGTGATTTCGCCCAGGGTGTCGAAGGCGCGGAAATCGACCAGCAGGACGTTGACGACATTGCGCCCTCCGCCCTCCGAATAGGCATGATCGAGGAAGTAGCGCGCCAAGGGCGAATCCGCAGGCCGCGTCATGACGGCGAAGGCGATCAGCGCGACGCCGGCGCCTGCCGCGACGGCGATCGCCATATCCGCCAAACGCCGCCGCCGCGCCCTGGCTTCCTGTTGAGGCGAGGCGAGATCGGGCAGGCGCTTGGGCAGCCATCGCAGGCCCAGCAGCAACAGGACGGTCGTGACGATTTCGACCAGCATCTGGGTGGTCGCCAGATCCGGCGCCGAGAACCAGACGAAGGTCAGGCAACTGACCAGACCGGCGCCGCCGACCAGCACCACGGCCGCCAGCCGATGATACTTGGCCTGCCAGGCCGCCCCCAGGGCGCAGGACGCGCCAATGATCCAGAGCAGGGTGAAGCCCAGACCGGGGCGCTGGATGGTCATGCCGACTTCGCTGAAGCCCAGTCCCGCCAGGCCGCTGGCCAGGACAGCAGCCAGCATGCAGGTCAGGATGACGGCGCGCAGGCGCGCCTGCTGGCGGCTGGCGCCAAGGCGACGCACGATCCATTCCGCGCCGCCCTTGAACGCCCGCATGACCCGGTCATAGGCGCGTGCGCCGTTGAAGCGGCCGACCAGCCAGGGACGATGGCTGTGATTGATGCGCGGGCCGAGCAGCTTGTAGGCCGCCACCCCGCCGATCAGGGCGATGGCGCTCATCAGCAGCGGCAGGTTGAAACCGTGCCACAGGGCGAGGCTGTAGTAGGGGACGTCCTCGCCCAGCACCGAGCGCACGGCGACGGCCAGCACCGGCCCGATGGTGATCGCCGGCAGGACGCCGACAAGGATGCACAGGCCGACCAGCACCTCGATGGGAAAGCGCATCCAGCGCGGCGGCTCATGCGGCTCTTTGGGCAGATCGACCGGAGGCGGACCGAAGAAGGTCTGGTGGATGAAGCGCACGGAATAGAGCACGCTGAGCAGGCTGGCGACCGTGGCCAGCACGGGCAGGGCCAGGTTCAGGTGGCGCCCGCCGGTGTGGGCGATCGCTTCGGCCAGGAACATCTCCTTGGACAGGAAGCCGTTGAGCAAGGGCACCCCCGCCATGGCCGCCGCGGCGACGATGGCGAGCGCCGCCGTCACCGGCATCGCCTGTCTGAGGCCGCTCAGCTTGCGCATGTCGCGGGTGCCGGTTTCGTGGTCGATGACCCCGGCGGCCATGAACAGCGAGGCCTTGAAGGTGGCGTGGTTCACCGTGTGGAAGATGGCCGCGACCGCCGCCAGCGGACTGCCCAGGCCCAGAAGCAGGGTGATCAGTCCCAGATGACTGATGGTGGAATAGGCCAACAAGCCCTTGAGATCATTCTGGAAGACCGCGCTCCATGCGCCGAACAAAAGGGTCGCCATGCCCGCCGTACTGACGATGACGTACCAGGCGTCGGTGCCCGCCAGCACGGGCCACAGACGGATCAGCAGAAAGACGCCCGCCTTCACCATGGTCGCCGAATGCAGATAGGCGCTGACCGGGGTCGGGGCCGCCATCGCGCGCGGCAGCCAGAAATGAAAGGGGAACTGCGCGCTCTTGGTCAAGGCGCCCGCCAGGATCAGGATCAGGGCGGTCAGATACCAGGGGCTGTTCTTGATGACGTCGCCTGACGCCAGAACCACGTCCAGGTCAAAGCTGCCGACGATGCGTCCCAGGACAACGACCCCGGCCAGCAGGCACAGGCCGCCCGCCGCCGTGACCGTCAGCGCCATTCGGGCCCCGTCGCGGGCCGCCGCGCTATGGTGCCAGTAGCCGATCAGCAGGAAGGAGAAGAGGCTGGTCAGCTCCCAGAAGGCGGCCAACTGGATCAGGTCGCCGGCCATCACCATCCCGGTCATGGCCCCCATGAAGGCCAGCAGGAAGGCGAAGAAGCGTGGAACGGGATCGTCCGCCGACATGTAGTAGCGGGCGTAAAGCACCACGAGCGCGCCTATGCCCTGAACCATGAAGGCGAACAGCCAGGCCAGGCCGTCCAGCCGTAGCGTGAAGTTGACGCCCAACGTCGGCAGCCATGGCACGGACCAGCGCACGGGCTCTCCGGCTGCAACCGCAGGGAAGAGGGCGATGAGACAGATGACCCCTGCCAGCGACGCCGACCACGCCAGACCTGCTGCCGCGTTGCGGGCGCGTGACGGCAGGAAGATCGCCATCAACGCCGCCACAAAGGGCGCTCCAAACGGAATGAGCAGCAGGACCATATGAGGCATGCGTGGCGGGGTTCCTGTTCTGAAAGACTCAGGAAGCTGGCCTGAAGGGCGGATCGTCCTGGAACTGTAGGCTAGACTGTGACGAACCGCAGTGAAACAGCACGCACACGTCCGTCGAGTAACATGTGCGTTTCCAGACGCCGCGTCTCTGTGCCGCTGCTGTAGCCGCCCGCCATGGGCCGCGCCCTAGTCGCCTGCGCGTGCAGACGCGAGCTCTTTGCGGGCCTCGATGAAATCGCGCTGGAAGGTCGGATCGGCCTTCAGCCTTGCGACCATGGCGGCGCCGACCAGGCGGCCCGCCTCGACGTCGCTGGCGTAGTGGACGCCGCAGATGACGCGGCTTTCGCCATAGGCCAGGCCGCGCGCGAGAATGGCGTCGGCGCGGTCGGGCGCCAGTTCGGACAGGATCAGGGCCCAGGCCCAGCCCATGGCGGCGTGACCTGACGGGTATGAACCACTGCGGCCCAGCCAGGGCTCGGGCGGGAAGCAGGTCGCGGCCGGTTCGGCGACGAAGGGACGTGGGCGGAAATAGCCCTGCTTGGCCGGGGTCTGGATGGTCTCCAGGTCGCCCAGCATCCTGCCCAGCAACAGGGTCAGGCTCGGCATCCTTGCCGGGTCGAAGGCGACGCCCAGGGCCTCGTCGAAGACGCGTGGGGCGGACGGGGTCTCGATCTCGTTGTCCGACGCCGCCTGACGCCAGCGGTCGCTGCCTTCCAGGGCGCGGGTGGCGCGATAGGTCTCGACGTCCGCCTGCTGGCGTAGCGACCCGGCCTCGGGCGGTGGCGGCAGGAAGGCCGAGGCGTCAGGCGCGTCGCCCTTGGTCAGATAGCCGTGCGGATGGTCGCGGAAGCCTTCCCAGAACACGGGCGCCGGCGCAGTGGCGCAGGCCGAGAGGCTGATCAGGATCGCGACAGCGGCGACGGCTTGGGCGGACTTACGCATAGAGACTCCAGTCGGGCGCGGCTCAGACGAGCTGGGCGCCGGGGCGGCCGTCTTCGACGACCCAGGTGTTGAGGGTGGACAGGGCGGCCCTGGGGTCGCGCACGTCGCTGATGGCTTGATAGCGGGTCGTCATCCGGCCCGGGGTGATGTCGATGGCCATATAGCCGCGCTTGCGGCTGTCGAAGAACCTGATCTGCGGGTTATTGGGCATGGCCGACATCAGGCCGTCGTAGCTGGGACCGCCCGAGGTGATCGAGGTGCCGACGAACTCGGTCGCGACGGTGGCGGACGACGGATCGCTGCTATCCAGCTTCACGTCATTGGTCCAGAAGGAGTGATAGTCGCCGCTGAGGACGACGGGATTGCGCGGTTTCAGCGTCGCCAGCGCCTGGGTCAGGCGGTCGCGCGCGACGGGATAGCCGTCCCAGGTGTCGGTCCAAAAGCGGGTGTTCGGGCCGCCGTCGCCAAATCGAAGACCCGCCATCACCAGATCCTGACCCAGGATGTTCCAGCGCGCGCCTGCGTTCGCCAGGCCGTCGTACAGCCAGCGCTCCTGCTCGAAGCCGAGGAAGGTGCGCGAGGGATCGAGACGATCGGGACAGGCGGCGTCGGTGACGATCTGACCCTTGCCGCCGTTGGGACCGTCGCTGCACGCCTGTTTCGAGCGATACTGACGACCGTCCAGCATGAAGAACTCGGCCAGCTGGCCGTAACGGACCCGCCGATGGATGGGCATTTGCAGCCGAGCGTCCAGGCGGGTGCGGCGGATCGGCATGGCCTCATAGAAGGCCTGATAGCCCGCCGCGCGACGCCGCAGGAAGTCGGTCGGCGTGACGCCGGGCGTCTTGGACCAGACGCCGGAATAGTCGTCCTGAATCTCGTGGTCGTCCCAGACCGCCAGGCAGGGCGCGGCGGCGTGCAGGCGTTGCAGGTCGGCGTCGGTGCGATGCAGGGCGTAGCGGTTGCGATAGCCCGCCAGCGTCGTGGCCTCTTCCAAGCCGTAGGGGCGCACGACCTCGGCCGCGCGCTCTGGCCCGCGTGAATATTCGTAGATGTAGTCGCCGAGAAACAGGGTCAGGTCCGGCGCCTCGTCCGCCATGTGGCCATAGGCGCTGAAATAGCCCGACTCCCAGTTCGAGCAGGAGGCGACGGCGATGCGCAGAGCGTCGACGGCGGCGTCGGGGGCCGGCGTGGTGCGGGCGCGACCGACGGGGCTTTGCTGGCCCATGGCGCTGAAGCGGTACCAGTAGGGACGACCGGGGATCAGGCCCTCGACCTCGACATGGACGCTGTGGGCGGCGGCGGGTTCGGCTGCGATCCGGCCCGAGGCGACGATGTTGCGGAAGCTCTCGTCGGCGGCGATATCCCACTGCACCGGGACCGCGCCGCCCATGCCGCCCAAGCCATCGGGCGCGACCGGATCGACGGCCAGGCGGGTCCAGATGACGAAGCCGTCCGGGGCCGGATCGCCGCTGGCGACGCCCAGAGGAAAGACATAGGCCCCGCTCGCCGGTACCCCGTTCGCCTGGGCCCGGCCGAACTGAAGCACGGCGGGCGCGGCGACCAGGCCGCCCAGCAGGGCGCGGCGATGCAGGCGGGGAGCGGTGATGATCATCGAGCGCGCTTTGAAAGAGAGGGGAGGAAGGGGGCCGACCGGGCCGGCCCCCAAGATGCTGAGAAAGGCTGGCCCTAGAAGTCCATCTTCAGGCTGACGCCGACCGTGCGCCCTTGGGTAGGCGAAGTGGTCGGACGGGCGGAACCATTGAAGCCGTTGCGGGTCTCTTCATAGTAGGTGTTGAATAGGTTGCGCGCCCACAATCCCACGCGCCAGTTGGCGTCGGACGGTCCCATGCTCAGGTTGGCGTTCCACAGCCAGTAGCCGGGCAGGACCGAGCTGGACGAGGCGTTGTAGATGGCGTCGCGCTGATTGTAGTTGGTCTCGGCCCGCAGATCGAAGCCCGCCATCTGCCAGTCATAGGCGACCGAGCCGCCATAGTTGAACTTCGGAAACTGCAAAGGCTCGCCAGAGCGGTCATTGGTGATGATGGTGTCCCAAGGGCCGTCTACTGGGTTGGCTGCATCCGTCTTGGCGCCGTCGATGGCGAAATACTCGGTATACTTACCCTTCTTGTAGCCGAAGTTCTGACTGATCGTCAGGCCGTCGAACGGGACCCACAGCAGCTCGACCTCGCCGCCATAGATCTCGGACTTGGGAACATTGGTGATCTTGCCCAAGCGGCCAGCCTCGCGGTCATACTCCAGCCCCTGAACTTGCTGATCCTTGTAATCGTAAAAGAAGACAGCCCCGTTCAGCCGCAAGCGATTGTCGAACAGGTCCGACTTTACGCCCGCCTCATAGGCTATGACGATTTCCGGCTTGAAGGGCGTCGCTGAGGTGGCGTTGTAGGTGGTGAAACCGCCCGACTTCACGCCGCGGGCGATGCTGGCGTAGAGCATGGCGTTATCGGCGAGATCATATTCGGCGCCGACGCGGCCGCTGACTTCCGACAGGTCGGTGTCATAGGTCGTCTCGGGCCCGACCGGGGCGCTGAGGCGACGTGTGCCCGAAGTGGTCAGGCTGCGTGTTTCATTTTCATAGCGCAGACCCGCGATCAGGTTCAGGCGCTCGGTCAG
Organism: Brevundimonas sp. P7753; assembly: GCF_013386595.1. Lineage (NCBI taxonomy): Bacteria > Pseudomonadati > Pseudomonadota > Alphaproteobacteria > Caulobacterales > Caulobacteraceae > Brevundimonas > Brevundimonas sp. P7753. The sequence goes on from NZ_JACARP010000014.1 coordinate 70,810, forward strand.
CTGATAGCTGTTGTGGGTGAAGACGCCGAAGGCCTCGACGCTCTGCTCATAGGGGGTGTTGATCAGGGTGCGGTCGGCGCCGCGGAACTGGGTGTAGAAGCCGCCGTCGTTGCTCTCGTCAGCGTAATAGGCGCCGACCATCCAGTTCAGGCGGCTGTCGTCGTTCGAGGATAGTCGCAGCTCTTGCGAGAAGACGTCGATGTCGTTGTAGAAATAGACGTCGGACTCGTTGAAGCGGGTGCCGTCCCAGTCGTTGTATTCCGACCGTTCGAACGACTGATAGGCGGTGATCGAGTTCAGTTGCGCCCAGCCCAGATCGGCGCGAATGCGAGCGTTCAGATCCAGCCCTTCATTGTCGCGGCCCGGCTTGGAGCCGAGCGCACGGCCGGTGACCGCCGCCATTTCCGGCGAAAGCTCCCAGCCCGTGATGCGCCATGCGGTGTCCGCCGGATAGGTGACGCTGCCGTCAAACACCTTGTAGGGGGCCGTCAGACGGAAGCCGAGTCCGTCAGACTTGTCCACTTGATAGGTGGCGGCCAGATCGACCGTGACGTCGTCCGACGCATCCCAAGTCAGGCGGCCGCGCACGGCGGTCTTATTCTTGTCGCCCAGCTTCTCGCGAGTGTCGCGGTGGTACTGCCAGGCGCCGCCCTGTTCGGTCACGGCGGCCAGGCGACCCAGCAGGTTGGGCGCGATCTGGCCCGAGACATAGCCCTCGACCTTGTAGCGGTCATAGGAGCCGTACTCGGCGTTGAAACCCGCGCGGGTGTCTGCGGTCGGGGCGTTGGTGATGATGTTCACCGCGCCGCCCGTCGTATTGCGGCCGTAGAGCGTGCCCTGCGGACCGCGCAGCACTTCCAGACGGCTGATGTCGAACATCGCGCCCTGGGTGGTGATCGTATAGGGGTGCGCGACCTCATCGACATAGATGCCGACGGTCGAGGCGTTGTTCGAGGAGTATTCGCGGGCGCCGATGCCGCGGATGCGGAACTGGGGCTGACCGCCGCCGAACTGGCTGTCGACCTCCATGTTGGGCACGACATTCTCGATGTCGTTGATGACCTCAATACCCTTTTCGTCGAGGGTCTCGCCGCCGATTACGCTGAGCGCCAGGCCGATGTCTTGGCTGGCCTGCTGGCGACGCTGGGCGGTGACGACGACGTCTTGCAACGCCGTGGCCTGGGTTTCAGGGCTGGTCTGGGCCGTTGCAGGCAGGGCCGCCGCCAGCGCCAGGACGGCGCTCGAGGCGCCGAGAAGAAGACGATTCATGTGTCGATCCATCGGGCGGCGCGGACGAGCACCCCTCTCGCACGGGCCAAGAATTGGGGGGGCTGACACGGCGCAGCGGCCGCGCTCCCGCATGAGGCGGAAGTGCCGAACAGGCGTCGTTCCGGGGCGACGGAAAGACGGGTGCAGAAGCGGGGAGGACGACCGACGTCGCCGTTTCGCAGCCTCAGAAAAAACACCTGTTCGACAACGGTTCCGCTGTAGGGTCGGGCTGTAATGCTTTGATGACGCTTATTTGAAGTGTTTCCGTCGCTGTCTCGGACGGCGAGAGGTGCGGCTGCGAAACGTCAGTTCGATTCAAGCGCGTTGCGCCACCAGGGTCGTGGCTGCGACCTGAAGCTGGGCCGAATTCGCGGCTTGACCCGTCGCGGCGGCGACAAGGGCCGCGCCCTTGATCCACAGGGCGAACCGGGTCGCTGCACGGCGCGTCAGGTCGAAACGTGCGGGCCAAAGCTCGGCGCGGTTGACGTAGGTGCCGCCGCCTTCGGGGCCGCGCAGGATCATGGCCAGTTCCTGGAACGAAGGATCGCGGCGCGCCTCAAGACAGACCTGGGCGATCAGGCGCGCATACTTGACGTAGAAACCGCGCCCCTGCGCCGCATCGACCGCCAGGGTTTGCGCCATCAGCTCACTCCACCGCAGCAGGTCTGGCGGCCCCGCGCCGAGCGGGTGGCGATAGTCGAGATAGCCCGGCATTTCCCGGAACACGGCGTGCCAGATGGCGTCGATCAGAAAGCGCCGCATATCCGACCAGTGATAGGCGATGGTCGAGGTCGAGGTGCCGACCTCGGAACTGACCGACCGATTGGTGACGACCGCCAGACCGCCGCTCAGAATCTGATCTGCGGCGACGTCCAGCAGCCGCAGCTTCATGGACTCGGCTTCCAGCCCGTCCCCAGGCGCCTGTGGGATCACCAGTTGGTCGACATAGCTCTCCGTGGCCGTCGCCGGCTCATCACCACGCCCAAAGGCGCGATCGACCAGCCCTCCCAGACCCTCGGCGGCGATCATCTCATAGTCGGCCCGCCCGCCAAGGGCGCCGACATAGAACTGCTCCAGGATGAGACAGGTCGAAACGGTTTCGCCGAAATCAGCCAACCCTTGGACCCTGCCAAGGAAGGCGGTCCAGGCATGCCGCCGCATGGTCTCCCACTCCAGCATCAGGGATTGCAGGGGCGGCCCAGGGTCGGGGATGACCAGCAACTCTTCCCACACCCGGACAAAACAGGCCGACGCCAGGCTGCGCTCGCGCAGATAGCGCGCGATCAGGGCCAGAAGGCCGTCCCGCCCCAGCGCGAGTTTGCTCGCGCTGGTGAAGAAGGCGTCATGGTAGGCCTCATCCTGCTCGAAAGCCGCTTGCGCGATGGCTTCGATCAGCTGGGCCTTGGCGCCGAACAGGTTGACGATGACAGTGGTGCTCTTCCCCACCGACAGCGCCAGATCGCGCATGGTCAGGCCGCCCAGGCCGACTTGTCCGACCAAGGTCATGGCCGCGGCCACGATACGGTCCGCTTCAGCGGTGCGAGATGCGGCGATCATCGTCATGCAGCGCTCTGCATGGCGGCCTTGCACCCACATGTCGAGAGGGCGTTCAGTTGATGAAGGGCTGACGCATCAACGCGCCGCTTTGATTTCAGAGCATCTGACCAGTCTCTCGTGAAGAGCCCGGTCCGCCCGTCGAACGCTGCGTCTAGGCCTTGTCGCGAATTTTCATTGAACCGCCGCTGCTGGTCTGGACCTCGAAGCGTCCTGTGGCGCGGATAAGATCCGACAGCTTGGGGTAGCCATAGCTGCGCTGGTCAAAGTCCGGGTAGGCGTTGCGCAGACGATCACCGAGTCCCCCGACCGCCACCCAGCCGTCGCCGTCCTCATCCATGTCGGCGATGACGGTCGCGACCAGACGGGCGGCTTCTGACGCCGGGCGTCGTGCGGCGGACTTCCTGGGCGCCCTGTCCGCAGGCGCAGGCCCTTCGAGGGCCGCCGCGACGCTGAGGTTTTCGGTGTAGATGAAGCGGCTGCAGGCCTGGCGGAAACTCTCGGGGGTCTTCTGTTCGCCAAAGCCATAGACCGCCACGCCTTCCTCACGGATACGCGAGGCCAGGCGCGTGAAATCCGCGTCCGAGGACACCAGGCAGAAGCCGTCAAATCGTCCCGAGTGCAGCAGGTCCATGGCGTCGATGACCAGGGCGATGTCTCCGGAGTTCTTGCCCTTGGTATTGGCGAAATTCTGCTGCGGCTGAATGGCGAACCGGGCGAGAACCTTGGTCCATCCGCTCAATTGCGCACTGGAAAAGTCGCCGTAAATTCGGCGCGCCGAAGCTTCTCCAAGCGTGGCTATCTCGGAGAAAAGCGCATCGGCTATGCGGGCGGAGGCGTTTTCCGCATCGATCAGCACCGCGAGCCGCGGCGAATTAACCTGAGAAGACATCAAGAACTCAAAACCAAACCGCCCCGCGGCCACCATCGCTCAAGCGCCCTGTGGCCGCTAATCAGACCTGCGTTACGCCTGTGACGGGCGTGGGGTCCCGCCGCCCATGAGGGCGTCGGCGATTCGTGTCAGGAAGACAAGGCGGCGATGGGCCGCTTCCTGGGGGTTAGCATCCTTCAACATGACCCGCCCTGTGAATTCAGGGGCCGTATCTCGAATGCGTCGGATCAGGGCCTCCAGATGGCCGGGCCCCTTGCGGTCGTCCATGATGACAGCGTGGGCGCGCGCATCGGCAAGGCGCTTCTCGACCGCGCCCTCTACATCCTGACCCATCTCGGATCGGCCCGCCATTTGCGCGAAGTCATTGGCGTAAAGTCGGACGTAGGCGTCTTCTATCATCTGGAACCTCAGATTTTGTGGGAGCGCCGCGTCTCGGCGAGGTCGGGCGTGAGGCCCTGACAGACCCAATAGGTTTCCTAGATGGGTATGGTCGGGGTCAGGCGCAATCTGTTCTCGCATTTTATTAAGATGATCTGCAGTTTTATGGATCGTCGCTTTTGTTTTTCTGAGTGATGCGCTAGTGATGGTCTATCGAATATCGCCTTGGCTTTGGTTGCTCTCCAGGTTTTTATCTCCGGATCGAGCTCCGAGTCTGTCTCTGATACCTCTCGAAATTTGATCTCGTCTCCTGTTTCTGGAGTGCGAGAACACATGCACCCGAAAGGTGTTCTTATGACTACCGGCACAGTGAAATGGTTTAATTCCACCAAGGGCTTCGGTTTCATCCAGCCTGACGACGGCGGCGCGGACGTGTTCGTTCACGCTTCGGCCGTTGAACGCTCTACCCTGGGCTCGCTCCAGGAAGGCCAGAAGATTGGCTTTGAACTGGAGCGCGACCAGCGCAGCGGCAAGACGTCCGCCGGCCAGCTCCAGGTTGCCTGATGTTGTCGTCTCCCTGGCTTTCGGGTCGGGGAGACGAAGCTTCTGGGCCAGCATACGACTCTGCGGCCTCGCGCCGCCGAAAAGGCGTCCTCGGTTCGCCTGATAGCGCCGTCGTGCATCACGGCGATTGCGCGCCGTTCAACGGTCGATAACTGCAAACAGCGAGATCCTGATTTCCAAGCGGAATGGAGATTGGCGCAGGTGTATGTAATCGTCGTCGAATTTGTTGCTTACAGCGAAGGCGAGGCCTGCTGTATCGACTGACCATATATTTGCGTCCGTTCGAAATGGCGCGCTCATATTTTCCCGCTTCTGGAACTTATAGCAACAGTTTTTGTTCTTGTCTGGAAGCGGGGCCAAATGCCGATCTATTCCCAAAATTCTACTCGTCCGGTTGAAATAGAGTCGCCGCGTATTCTCCTCGCAGAGGATGATTTTCTAACGCGGATGCTCGTGTCTGATTGCCTGCGCGAGGATGGATTTATTGTCCTGGAGGCGAGCAACGGGGACGAGGCTGTCGATATCTTGCAGTCAGGTCTATCGGTTGATCTGATCTTCACCGATGTTCACATGCCCGGCCGCACGGACGGGCTAGAGCTCCTGAGTTTCGCGCAGAGCCGGTGGCCGCAGCTTCCGGTTCTTTTGACGTCTGGGCGCCTGGATCCGGCTGCGGCTTATGAAGGCGGAGCAGCGGCCTTCTTGCCAAAGCCCTGCAATCCTGACGCTGTCGTCGCGGCCGTCAGAATGGCCCTTGAGCCGGCGGAATGAACGAAATTCGATCGGCGCCGGCGTTGGATGACGCCGTGCTGTTGGTCGACGGCGACATCGTCTCGCGCCATGCGATAGCCGGCTATCTGAGACATTGCGGCTATCGGGTCGTCGAGGCGTTCGACACGAATGAAGCGATGAAGGCTCTGGGCTACCCGTCGCTCGTCATAGACGTCATTGTTTGCGATGTCGGAGCAGGCGGCGATATGTCGGGCTTCGAATTGGCCTGCTGGGTCAGGCGACACCGTCCCGGCATCGAAGTCCGGTTGGCGGCCAGTCCCCAAGGGGCCGCCAGGACGGCTGCGGGCCTCTGCGAGGTCGGCCCGCATCTTCACCGACCCTATGAGCCCCAATCCGTGGCTGATGAAATCCGAAGCTTGAGAGCGGCCCGCGACCGCGCCTGATCACTGGGGGCGGCCATCAGCGTCAGGCTGGCCGGTCAGATCGGATACCGGACCCCGTCGGGCGCCATGAGCGGCGACGCGGCGTGGTCGTCTGCGGCCTCCGCAAGAATCGACATCGGCAGCTTGACGGTCATTGTCGTGCCGTTGGCCCCGGTCGCGCGCGCCATGGTGGCGCCGAGTTGTTTCACGAAAGCTTCGACATAGCGTGAACCCAGGCCGGAGCGCGCTCCGCTGTTGCGGGTCTGGTCATGACCCACGCCGTCGTCCTGAACGGTCAGCAGAACCTCGTCGTCACGACGCTCAAACGACAGGAGGATGCGTCCCGCGCCGTCCGGGAAGGCGTGTTTCACGGCATTGGTCGCTAGTTCATTGACGATCAGGCCTACAGAGACGGCCTTGTCGGCATCGATCAGCAGGGGCTCGGCCTCCACCAGGATTTCAATGTCGGCGGCCTTGCCGATGAGGCTGGAGTGAATGCTGGCCGCTATGCCGTTCAGGTAGGGCTGAACCGGAACGGGGCCCAGGGCGGAAGACTGGGAGATGACGTCGTACAGTTCTGCTACAGCGGCGATCCGGGCCTGCATCGCCCGATAGCCGTCAATGCAGGGTTCAGCCGCTCTTCGAATCTCGAAGGAGACGAAGGAGGTGATGATCTGCAGGCTGTTCTTGATCCGGTGCGCGAGTTCGGCCGCCAGGATGTCCCTGTGTCGTTCCACCAGCCTGGCCTCTGTCACATCTTCAAACACGACCAGAAGACGGGTGACGTGATTTCCCGGTCGGTGAACCTTGCGCGCGTTGATCTTGAAGATGCGGCGTCCCAATGCCGGGAACTCGTCTTCGATCTCGAACCCGTCGAACGCCCTCTCGTCGGGCACGACCTTGTCCAGCAGGGCGCCCAGGGCGGATACATTCCACTGGCCTTCGCCGAGATCCTTCAGCGGACGGGCCATGACCTGCGTCTCCGTCACCTGGAAGAGGTTCAGAAAGGCGCGATTGACGCTGGCGACCGTCATATCCCCTTCTAGGATCACCATCGGGTCGCGCACGGTGTCGACGATGGTTTGGGCCAGACGCCAGGCGCGCTCGCTTTCGCGCGAGGCTTCGCGTTCGGTCGTGATGTCGTCGATCGCCAACAGAAGATAGGCCGGGTGGTCTTCTGTGGGAGGGAGCCTGCGCGCATTCAACGAAAAGACGCGTCGCCCGATGCTGGGAAAATCATGCTCGACTTCAAAGGCGTCCAGCGAATGATCCTGCGTCATGGCCCTCTCAAGACGGTCGCGAAGCGAGGGAATGTCCCAGTGACCGTCCCCAAGATCGAACAGAATGCGGTTTTCAGTCGCGCCGGCTTCGACCTGAAACAGGCGATAGAAGGGCTGGTTCGCGGATGTGACGCGCAGGCTTGAGTCCAGCACCACAAGGGCGCTTCGCAGCGTATCGACCAGATCGTGGAAGGCGATGTTAGGGGAGGAGGTGGTCATTGTGCGGCCTTCTGCTCTGCGCCGTCCAGGGGAGGGGGAGGGCG
>NZ_JACARP010000137.1:0-839 GCF_013386595.1 Brevundimonas sp. P7753
GGGGGGGGGGGCGACGCCGCCGTCGGCGGCTTGATGCGCGACCTCGGACAGGGTGGCTCCGCCCCCTCCGTCTCGTCCGCTGCGCGTCCGATCCACCTCCCCATGGAATGGGGAGGAAGGCGCAGGTTCTAGCCGCCGAACGCTCCCGCCGCCGCATGGAACATCGGATTGGCCCGACCCTCTGCGTCGAACAGCAGAGGACTGTCCTGACCGTCGTCCTTGTCGCCGCGACGCAGCCAGCTGTCGATATCGCGCACGCCCCAAGTGGTGAAGGCGAACTGCNNNNCGCAGGTCGGGCAGGCGGCCGTCGTCGCGCAGCGAGGCGTCCAGTTCGGAGACGTGGATGGGCAGACCGAACTGGGCCAGTTCGCGCATGAAGACGGTGATCTGACCGGCGGGAATGTCGATGTCGAGGTGGCTCTGGGTGCCCAGGCCGGTGATCGGCGCCCCGGCCTTCAGCAGTCGTTCGACCAGACGCAGATAGGTGGCGCCCTTCACCGGATTGTTCTCGAGATTGTAGTCGTTGAGGAAGAGCACGGCCTCGGGCGCGGCCAGCTTCGCCTGTTCGAAGGCGCGCAGGATATAGGCGTCGATCCCGCCGAGGCCCTGGCTCCAGACGCAGTCGCGCAGACCCCGGCCGTCCTCGGACACCGCCTCGTTGACCACGTCCCAGCCGACCACCTGACCGCGCCAGCGGCCCGCGACCGTGGCGATATAGCGGTCATACTCGGCGGCGAAACGGGCGCGGTCGCCGGTCAGGGCCTCGAACCAGGGGTGGCTCTGCGCGTACCAGATCAGGGTATGGCCAAACAGGCGCAGATTCTGGTCGCGGGCGAAGG
>NZ_JACARP010000138.1:0-1799 GCF_013386595.1 Brevundimonas sp. P7753
CATCAAAGACGAACCCCGCCGTCACCTCAGCCCCCACGACCGGCGCCGTCGCCAGCGTCACCTCCCCCGTCGCGTGATCGACGACAAAGCCCCCCGTCTCGACGCCCCCGACCGCCGCCCGCACCGAGCCCTCGACCGGCTTCGCAATCCGCCGCTTATGGTCGCCGTAGGCCTTGCACAGCCCAAACGTCCGCCGCACCCCGTCGCCGACGCCGATCCTCTGGTCCGTCGCCGCCACGACCTCGCCCGGCGCACAGCTCTTGAAGTCGGCGAAGTCCCGGAACCGGAACCCGTACAGGCGTCCGCGCCGCGCCTCGAAAAAGGCCGTCAGCGCCGCCATGTCGTCCAGCGACCGCAACCCCGCCCCGATCAGATAGCGCCGTCGCCCCTCGGCCCAGGGCGTCGAGCGCCGCTCGAACCCGGACCCCAGGGTCGTGATCTCCGTCCGCCGCTCCACCCCGCCGGTCGATCCGAACGCCAGCCGCGCCGGCAGACGCACCTCATGAAAGGCCATGCATCCTCGCTTGTGTGTTGAACTGCGCCATTTCGGGACAAGCTGCGATTTGTTCGCAGAAATCCTGCCCCAAGGTCACGCTTCGGCTTGTCTGAAAACCGGCGCTCAGCCATGCTCGCGCCAAAGCGGCCGGGGGCCGTTCAGACATGGAGACTTCCGAGTGCGCGGTGAAATTCTCAGCTACGACGATGTGTCGGGCACCGGCCTGATCAGCGGCGACGACAGCATCCGCTACGGCTTCGCCCTTTCCGCCATCCAGGCGGGCGGCGTCATCGCCACCGGCGCCCGCGTCGACTTCGTGCCCGAAGGCCTCGAAGCGACCCAGATCATGGTCCTGGCCGGCTCGCCCGCCGCCGCCTTCGGCCAGGCCGCCAGCTCGGCCTACACCGCCCGCGACACCGGCGGCGGCTACGACTTCGCCAGCGCCATGCTCTCGTTCAACGGTCGGCTTCGCCGCCAGCATTTCTGGATCAGCTGGTTGATCCTGCTCGGCGTCAGCGTCGTCACCGGCTGGATTCCGATCATCGGCGGCTTGATCGGCCTTGTCCTGATCTGGCCGAACCTCGCCATCTCGGTGAAGCGCCTGCACGACATGGGCAAGACCGGGTGGTTCGTCGTCATTCCCTGGGTCGCCACCATCATCGGCTTCATCATGATCATCAGCGCCGTCGGCATGGCGATCTTCACCAACCCCCAGGCCTTCGAGAGCGAAGACCCCACGGTCGCCCTGTCCATGCTCGGCTCGATGATGGGCGGCTTCGCCGTCATGGGTCTGGTCGGCCTCGCCTTCCTGCTCTGGATCGGCATCACCGACAGCCAGCGCGGCGACAACAAGTTCGGCCCCAATCCCAAGGGCGAATAATCGACCAAAGGGGCGCTCCTCGGAGCGCCCTTTTTTCTTGTTGGCTATCGCTCAGCGCACGGCGCCTCTCTGCTTGAGCCACGCTTTTTGAGGCTATCGCGAACCGCGCGGCGCTTCGCTGCTTGAGCCAAGCTCTTGGTGGCTATCGCTCGGCGCACGACGCCTCGCTGCTTGAGCCACGCGAGTTTGAGACTATCGCTCCGCGCCGCTACATCCTTCGCGCGCCCAGGGCCGTCGCCCGCGCCAGCATCCGCGCGATCTGCGCCTCGGACCGCAGCAAGCCCTGCGCCCCGCCGTCCACGCTGACATTAACCGTCACCCCGGCCCCGCCGCCCATCGGCTCTATGCTGCCCGCGCCCGCCGGTCGAAACACCTCCGGCCCGCGCTCGCCGACCAGATAGGCCCCGCCGCCCAGCACCGGCC
>NZ_JACARP010000139.1:0-1554 GCF_013386595.1 Brevundimonas sp. P7753
CGCCGCCGATCCGGGCCTGCTGCCGACAGGCGCGCGTCAGGGCGAGGTCTGGACCTTCTCGACCGAAGCCGCCGACGCCCTGGCCCAGTTGGACCCGCGCGAGAGCTTCGTCATCCAGTTCCTGTTCCGTGACGACAGCGTCGCCGAGGCCCGCTTCGAAGCCGGCGACTTCGCCGCCGGCCGCGCCTTCCTGGCCATGGGCGCGATCTAGGTCGGGCCGCCGCCTAAAACCGACCCATTGCGGACATTGATCTGGCATCGCAATGTCCAGCCCATGGCACTGGATGACCTCGAAGGCATCGTCGTCGCAAGCGGCACTTGGCTTTATGACGGAGCCATCTCCAAACGCACCTTCGTGATCGCTCGAAACTACGATGTGAGATGGGCGACCTATCAAGCCGATGGGCTGCTTGAAGAAGGTGAGCTTCCAGCGGAGCCGGGGCCAGATGGGCTCTACTATTACGTCTCAGGGACCGGGCCATTTCCCAACGTCGATGCCGCCAAGGAGTGGAATGAGCAGGCGTGGGGGCCGGTTGTCTGGGACAAATAGATAGGTCCGCTTTCCGCCTTTAGGCGAACTTCGGTTCACGACCCATGGGGGACATAGCCCGCCCGCCATCCGCGCTGGCATCACATTGTCCACGCTGCGGAAAGGAGGCTATCTTCGCAAGTGTAGGCGGCTCGAACAGTTTATAGGGCCAGCGGCCCTCATTGACAGGACCATCATGCTTGCTACTGCCCTAGCGATCCTCGCGCTTCAGACTCAGGCCCAGACCGAGTCTGTCGTCGTCAGTCCGAAGTTCAGAGACGGCATCCACTTCGCCTGTGAGGCCAGCTTCGACGTCTACGTGGTGGACACGGCATACTTCCGCGGTCAGTCGGTTGCGGTGTCAGGGAGCTTCACCTTTTACAACTGGCCGGATCAGAGCCGGGTTTTCATCGGAATGAAGCTTGGCGTCCTGGCCGTGGAGAATGGCGGCTGGAGGCCGCCTGCAAACGCTTACGTGGTCAACGGCTACCGTACAAATTTGTCGGAGCAACGGGCGAATATCAAGGCCGACGACCCGAACTTCCGGCTCTTCGTCTACGACTTCACTGGCGACGAGACGCTGAACGCCATGACTCGCTTGTCTACTGAAGGCCAGCTTGACGTCGCTTACACGATGGAAGGCGGCTCAATGCCGACCACCTTCCCCGTCATGCTGACGGACGAACAGGCCCGTCAATGGGCCGAGTGCACCAGCGCACTTGCGGGCCGCGACCGGTAGCCATTGAGGAAGGCAGTTGAAGGCCACGTCCTGCCCGCTCGTAGGTCGCGCGGTTAGAAGGTCCGCTTTCCACCCTCAGCTGACATTTAAGGCTTCTGCTGTCGGGCTTGTCGTCGACCGCGCGGGCGCAGATCATTGTATTGACATTCATGTTTATTGATGCGCTTTGTGGTTGTGCGGTCAAGGTTTGGAAACGCCCTGATCGCACCGGCTTGACGCGTCTGACCTGCGGGGCGCGTCAGCGGATCGTGTGATCCCTCGACTTCGCCCGCCCCGGTTCGCCGGG
>NZ_JACARP010000140.1:0-7636 GCF_013386595.1 Brevundimonas sp. P7753
GTTCCACGGGGCCGAGGGGCTGGGGGATCTGGAGCCGTTCGAGCCCGTCGCGCCGGCGGGCGAGGGGACCTCGGTGGAGGCTATCGTGCGGCGGGTGATGGAAAAGCCTGCGGGCAGCGTGGCGCTAATCGTCATGGGGCCGATGACCAATCTGGCCCTGGCCATGCGGGCCGAGCCGAGGCTGGCGGGGCATCTGGGGCCAGTCGTGGTCATGGGCGGGGCGCGCTCGGAAGGCGGCAACATCACCGCCTCGGCCGAGTTCAACATCTGGGCCGACCCCGACGCGGCGGCCGAGGTCTTCGCCTCGGGTTGTCGAATGATCGTCATGGGCCTGGACGCCACCCATCAGGTGCGCGCGACCGAGGACCGCATCAGGGCCATCGAGGCGGTGGACACGGGCTCGGCGCGGGCGTCGGCGGCCATGCTGCGCTTTTCGCAGCGGACCGAGCGCGAGATCGTCGGCTGGGACGCCGGGCCGCTGCATGATCCCTGCACCGTGGCCTGGCTGCTGAAACCCGAGCTGTTCGAGCTGGCGCCGTGCCGCATCGATGTGGAGACCGAGAGCGATCTGACGCGCGGCCATACGGCGGTGGAGTTCCGCGTCGAGGCCGCGACGGCCAAACATTTCTGGGCGAAAAAGGCGGATGCGGACGGGGTTTTCGACCTGATCGCCGAGAGACTGGGAGAATGGCAATGAGGATCACCGTCGTCGGGTCGATCAATCTGGACATGGTGGCGTCCGCGCCCAGTCTGCCCGCGCCGGGCGAGACGGTGACGGGGGCGATCCTGGCCCGTCATGCTGGCGGCAAGGGCGCCAATCAGGCGCTGGCGGCGCGGCGTCTGGGCGCCGAGGTCAGCCTGATCGGGCGGGTCGGCGAGGACGAGATGTCGGGCGCGGCCGTGGCCCTGATGCTGGCGCACGGGGTGGACCTGTCGGGGGTCGAGACGGACATCGCGGCCCCGACGGGGGTGGCCCTGATCGCGGTTGATCCCAGCGGGGAGAACCAGATCGTGGTGGCCGCCGGGGCCAACCACTTCGTCACGCCGGAACAGCTGCCGGCGCGGATCGAGACGCCGCTGATCGCCCAGCTGGAGCTGCCGATCGAGACGGTCGAGGCGGCGGTGGGACGGGCGACGGACTTTGTCTGCGTGAATCTCGCGCCCGCTGCGCCGGTGTCGGAGGCCCTGCTGCGGCGGGCCGACCTGATCGTGGTCAACGAGACCGAGGCCGCCTTCTATGGCGAGGCCCTGCACGTCGGCGGCGGGCTGGTGGCGGTGACGAAGGGGGCGCGCGGCGCGGTCATGTACCGGCGCGGGGTGGAGATGGCCTGGGCCGTGCCGCCGCGCGTCGAGGCGGTGGATGCGACCGGCGCGGGCGACGCCTTCGTCGGGGCCATCGTGGTGGCCCTGCTGGACGGGATGACGCCGGATGCGGCGCTGCACTTCGCCTGTGCGGCGGGGGCGCTGGCGGCGACGCGGCCGGGGGCGCAGCCGTCGCTGGGGACGCGGGACGAGGTGGAGGGGTTGCTGGCGGGCGCCTGAGATTCTCCCTCCCCGTTCGGGGAGGGTGGTCGCGCAGCGACCGGGTGGGGAGGGCAAGGCGATATGGGGCGCGGCGCTTGATTTGCCGAAGCGCCCCCACCCGTCTGCCGCTACGCGTCAGCCACCCTCCCCATGAAGGGGAGGGAGAAAGGGCGTTAGAACTGGATCACCTGCCGCACCGCCTGACCGTCGGCCAGGGAGTCGAAGGCGGCGTTGATGTCGTCGAGCGCCAGGACGCCGCTGAGCAGGCGGTCGACCGGCAGGCGACCCTGGCGGAAGAGGGCGACGTAGCGGGGGATGTCACGCACGGGCACGCAGGTTCCGATGTAGGAGCCCTTCAAGGTGCGTTCTTCGCCGACGAGGGAGACGACGTTGACGGCGAGGGCGGCCTCGGGCGGGGGCAGGCCGGCGGTGACGGTGGTTCCGCCGCGCCGGGTCATGCGCCAGGCGCTGTCGAGGGCACGGACCGAGCCGGCCATTTCGAAGACGAAGTCGGCGCCGCCATTGGTCAGGGCGCGGACCTGATCGACGGCGTCGGCATCGGCGGCGTTGACGGCCTGAACCACGCCCTCGGATGCCAGCGCGCGGGCCAGGGCCAGCTTGTCCTCCGACAGATCGACGGCCACGATCGGCGAGGCGCCCGAGGCCAGGGCGCCGAGGACGCTGGCCAGGCCGACGCCGCCGAGGCCGACGACCACGGCCGACTGGCCGGCGCGGAGACCCGCCGTGTTCACCACAGCCCCGACGCCGGTCAGCACGGCGCAACCGAACAGGGCGGCGTGCTCGAACGGCAGGTCGGGGTCGATCCTGACCAGCGAGCGGCGCGAGACCACGGCGTGCTCGGCGAAGGCGGAGCAGCCGAGGTGGTGGTTCAGGGTCTCAGTCCCGGCGTGCAGGGCGCGGCGGCCGGTCAGCAACTCGCCCCGGCCGTTGGCGGCGGCGCCCGGTTCGCACAGGGCAGGGCGGCCCTCGGCGCAGGGGCTGCAGTGGCCGCACGACGGCATGAAGACCATGACGACGTGGTCGCCGATCTGGAGGTCGGTGACGCCGGGGCCGAGGGCCTCGACCACGCCTGCCGCCTCATGCCCCAGGGCCATGGGCAGGGGGCGGGGGCGGTCGCCGTTGATGACGCTGAGGTCGGAATGGCACAGGCCCGCAGCCTTGATGGCGACCAGAACCTCGCCCGGACCAGGATCGTCGAGGGTGAGGGTCTCGATGCTCAGCGGGCGGCTGTCGGCATAGGGGCGCGCGGCGCCCCTGTGGCGCAGGACGGCGGCGCGGGTGGTGGTCGGCATGGTCAGGGCTCCCATCTGCTGGCAGGCTAGGCGCATGACGTAGCGGAGGCCAAGGGGCGGCGATGACGGAGCGGATCAGGGGCAGGCGCGGCGACTATGGGCGGTTCGTGCGGCTGACGACGCGGTGGGCGGACAACGACGCCTATGGCCACGTCAACAACGTCGCCTACTATGCCTTCATCGACACGGCGGTGAACCAGATGCTGATCGAGGCGGGGCTGCTGGACGTGACCGGGTCCGAGGTCATCGGGGTAGCGGCCGAATCAGGCTGTCGGTTTCACGCCTCGGCGGCCTATCCCGACGTGATTCACGCCGGGGTGCGGGTCGGACGGCTGGGATCGTCCAGCATCCGCTACGAGATCGGACTGTTCCGCAACGATGAGGATGAGGCGACGGCCGAGGGCTTTTTCGTCCACGTCATGGTGCGGCGCGCGACGATGCGGCCCGCAGCCATCCCGGAGGCGCTGCGGGCGTTTCTGGAAGGGCAGGCCTAGCGCTCGTCGTACTGGCGCAGCAGGAACAGGGTTCCGACCGCGGTCAGGGCACCCAGGGCGAAGGCGGCGACGATGGAGCCGGTAGCGGCGGCGGTGGAGACCGTGACCGGGCGCTTGGCGTACCATTCGACGATTTCGCCGGCGTGGGCGTGGTCGATGCCTTCATCGTAGGCGTCGTCCAGATAGGTGTCGTCGGCGGCCATCAGCGTCTCCTCGTTACAGGCCTGCGCTAAATCCCCGGCGCAGTCGGGCGGTTCCCTGTCGTGACAGAGGATCACACTTCCAGTAAAGCCCTCGCCTCACGTTTCAGAAATCTGGCAGCGAGATTCATGGCCGGCCACTCGAAATTCAAGAACATCATGCACCGCAAGGGGCGCGCCGACGCTCAGCGCTCCAAGCTGTTCTCCAAGCTATCGCGCGACATCACCGTGGCCGCCAAGAACGGGATGCCCGACCCGGCGCTGAACCCGCGCCTGCGTCTGGCGGTCAACAACGCCAAGGCGGAAAGCCTGCCCAAGGACGTGATCCAGCGGGCGATCAACAAGGCCTCGGGCGGCGACGTCGATACGATGGAAGAGGTCCGCTATGAGGGCCGGGGTCCCGGCGGCGTCGGCATCATCGTCGAGGCCCTGACCGACAACCGCAACCGTGCGGCTTCGAACATCGGCGCGGCCTTCAAGAAGAACGGCGGCGCACTGAGCGAGATGAACTCGGTCGCTTTCATGTGGGATAAGGTCGGCAAGATCACCTACAAGGCCGAGGCGGGCACCGAGGACGAGGTCATGGAAGCCGCCATCGAGGCCGGCGCCCAGGACGTCGAGAGCGATCTGGTCAAGCCGGACATCTATGAGGACGCGCCGGGCCATACGATCTGGACCGCCTATGAAGACCTGAACGAGGTGGCCGAGGCCATGTCCAAGGTGCTGGGCGATCCCAAATCGACCGCCATCGTGTGGAAGCCGCAGACCGAGGTCGCGGTGACGGGCGAGGCCGTGGGCACCCTGTTCAAGCTGCTGGACGCGCTGGACGCCGAGGACGACGTGTCGGCGGTCTATTCCAACGAAGACGTCTCGGACGAAGACGCGGCCAAGTACGCGGGCTGATCCTTACGAGGGACAGTCCTGCCAGTCCTGGTCCGGCTCGGCGGCCATGAGGTCGCCGAGCGTCGGCAGGTTGCGTTCCGCATCGGCGCTGACGGTGATGTAGGACAGGGCCGAGGCGGTCGGGGCCTCGCGCCGATAGACCGTCAGGGCGAAGGGGGCGTGGCCGGGGGCATCGACGCGCCAGACGCCGTTGCTCTCGCCCGCGCCCAGGGCGTAGCAGCCGATCGGATAGACCTGTGCGCCGCGCACACGCAGGGCCTCGACCGGGTCATAGGGGATGGGCTGGCCCGTCGCCGACCAGTTGAAGATGATCCGCGTCGTCGGCGTGCGCGTGACCTCGACATTCAGACCCGCCAACTGACCCTGTGACGGGGAGGTCCAGCGCACGATGGACGCCCTGCGCTGAACATCGGCGGGGTCGAGCGCGGACGGGGTTCCGGCGACGAAGACCGACAGGATGGCGTCGAGCATGGGATTGGCGCGGTTGAGGGCTATCCACTGCTCACCGCAGTCGCCCAGAGCATAGCTCTGCATATTGGCGGTTTCGGCCACGGCGTGGGCCAGGGTGCAGCGCTCCATGAACTGATCGCGCGTTTCCTGGGCGGCGGCGGGCGTCGTCGTGAGGGGAAGCAGGCAGGCGAGGGAGGCGACGAACAGGGCGGCGCGCATGGCGGCTTCCTTTCGGCTATCGCGGATCGTCCAAGAATGCGCCTTGCGGAGCCTGTGAGCAAGCGGAGCCGTCTGGAGGGGAACGGGGGCGGACGGCTGACCGTTGCCGTGGGATGGACCTGTCAGAGATCGAGAGTTTCGCCCTGCCCATCCTGGGCGCCGTCGTGGCCGGAGGGCTGATCGGGTTTGAGCGCGAGTGGCGCGGCCGGGCGGCGGGGTTCCGCACCCATATCCTGGTCAGTCTGGCCTCGGCCCTGCTGATGCTGGCGGCCATGGGACAGGCGGATTGGGCGTTTCGCGCCCTGCCGGACGAGAACATCGTCACCGACCCGACGCGGATGGCGCACGGGGTGCTGACCGGCATCGGCTTCCTGTGCGCAGGGGTGATCTTTCGCACCGGGTTTTCCATCCATGGACTGACGACGGCGGCGAGCCTGTGGATCACCTCGGCCATCGGCCTGTTGTTCGGGGCGGGGCTGTTCACCCTCGGCGTCGTGGGGACGGTGGTCACGGGACTGATCCTGATGGGGTTGCGGCTGGTCAGCGTGCGGTTGCCGGCGCGGGTGCTGACCGATGTCGAGGTGCGCTGGCGGCGCGACGGGCCGTCGCCCGAGGCCGAGGTCGAGGCGGCGCTGAAGGCCATCGACGCCACGCCGCACCATGACCGCTTCGAGCTGATCGACGGCGGGGCGACGGTGCGGCGTAGCTGGCGCATCAAGGCCGGGAGCGAGGCCGAGCTGAAGACGCTGGCGGCGCGGCTGTGCGCCCTGCCGGGGGTGACGGACTACCTGCTGGACCCGCGGGATGATTGAGCGACGCGGCCCTCTCCCTCCCCTTCATGGGGAGGGTGGCTGAGCCCGCAGGGCGAAGTCGGGTGGGGGCGCTTTGGCAAATCAAGCGCTGTGCTCCGTATCGCCAGGCCCTCCCCACCCGGTCGCTGCGCGACCACCCTCCCCATGAAGGGGAGGGAGAGGGGTGGCTTGCCGCTACCAGCGGCGCGGTCCACGGTGGGCGGTCCTGTGCAGCTTGAGAGGCGGACATGACGGTAGATTGGGCGCTGGTCGCGCCGGTGGCGGCGGCGATGACGGCGGGCGGTCTGATCGGGATCGAGCGGACCTATCACGGGCATCCGGCGGGGTTCCGCACCCATATCCTGGTCTGCATGACGTCCTGCGTCCTGATGCTGGCGGCCATGCATCAGTCGACCTGGGCCTTCGTCGCCCTGCCGGATCAGAGACTGGTGATCGACCCCACCCGGATGTCGCACGGCATCCTGACCGGCATCGGCTTCCTGTGCGCCGGGGTCATCTTCCGCGAGGGGTTTTCGGTGCATGGCCTGACCACAGCGGCGTCGCTGTGGACCACCTCGGCGGTCGGGGTGATGTTCGGCATCGGCATGTGGGACCTGGGGCTGATCGCCGGCGGCGCGACCCTGCTGGTGCTGGCCATCCTGCGCTTCCTGGACGCGCGTCTGCCGCACGTGGGGGTGATGGACGTGACCCTGCGCTGGACGCGGGGGGCGGCGCCGGATGAGGCGGTGCTGCGCGGCCTGCTGGCCGACAGCGGACTGAAGCCGGTGCGCATCGGCCATGTGGTCAGCCACGACGGCCTGATCCACGAACACCACATCAAGGCGCGGGGGCCGATGCCGCTGCGGGTCCATGATCTGTCGATGCGGCTGGGGGAACAGACGGGGCTGGCGGGGTTCTCGGTCATGCCGAGGGACGATTGAGGGGACGACTGAGGCTGGCCGTCATCAGCCTGCCGTCATCCCGGGGCCGCGCAGCGGAACCCGGGACCTAGGCGGCGGCGCATGTACGGCCATGGCTTGCCTGTAGCTGAGGCCTGGGTCCCGGATCGGCCTGACGGCCGTCCGGGATGACGGAAACCGGCGCATAGTCTCGCGGTCATTGTTCGCTAACCCTCTTTGGGGCATGACTGGAACGAATGACGAACGTATCGACTCGAATCCTGGGGCTGGACCCCGGTTTGCGCCGCACCGGCTGGGGCGTGATCGAAAGCGAGGGCAGCCGCCTGCGCTGGATCGCGCATGGTGTGGTGGCGCCCGCAGAGAAGGCGCCTTTTCCCGAACGGCTGCTGCATCTGCTGGAGGAGGTGGGGTCGATCTGCGCCGCCTATGCCTGTGACGAGGCGGCGATCGAGGAGGTCTTCGTCAACATGAACGGGGCCTCGACCCTGAAGCTGGGCCATGCGCGGGCGGCGGTCATGCTGGCCCCTGCAAGAGCGGGCTTGAGCGTGGCGGAGTACGCCCCCAGCCTGGTCAAGAAGGCCGTGGTGGGCGCCGGCCAGGCGGACAAGAGCCAGGTGGCCTTCATGATCAAGCGGCTGTTGCCTGCGGCGGGCGACGTGAAGGCGGACGCGGCGGATGCGTTGGCGGTGGCGATCACCCATGCGCACCATCGGCGGAGTTTGAGTTTGACGGCGAGTTTGAGGGGCGCGGCATGATCGGGATGCTTCTTTCCTCCCCATTTCATGGGGAGGTGGCGCGGACGCGCAGCGGCCGTGACGGAGG
>NZ_JACARP010000141.1:0-398 GCF_013386595.1 Brevundimonas sp. P7753
CCGCACAGGGTCATCATCATGCCCCCGAAACTGCCGCCGCCGACGCCCATCATGGCGGACAACAGCCCGATGCCGGTCCCGACGCCACGCCGCCCCCAGCCGGTCGGCAGGTCCTTGCGCAGGGTGACGTGCTCGGGCAGGAGCCCCATCTGGGCCGCGATCAGGAGCAGGCAGACGCCATAGACAATGGCCAGCCCCTCCATCGAGGTGAAGCCCGCGATCCCCGCCCCGACCAGTCCGCCGAACGCCACCCAGGGCGTCCAGGTCTTCAGCACCTGTTCGTCCACAGCCCCATGCGCCCGATGCGTCGCCAGCGACCGCAGCGAGGTGGCGACAATGGTCAGCAGCGAGGTGCCGATGGCGACGTGCAGATTGCTCTCGCCGCCGACGCCCAGAAC
>NZ_JACARP010000142.1:0-1157 GCF_013386595.1 Brevundimonas sp. P7753
CGGCTCGCGACCGTCCCTATGTCGTCGCCGCCCGGATCGGCGGCGTGAGCCGGCTCCAACAGGTCTTCCGCCATGTTCTCCCTGTGCTTTTACCGAGCCTGACAGCCATGACCGCTTTCCACTTCGCCGACATGCTGGTGGCCTCCAGCGCCCTGTCCTTCCTGGGCGTCGGCGCGCCGCTGGGATCGCCGGCCTGGGGCGCCATGCTCGCCGAAAGCCGCCCCTATCTCTTCCTGGCCCCCTGGATGATGGCGGTTCCCGCTGCGGCCCTCGCTCTGACGGTGCTGCTGCTCAACCTTTGCGGCGACGCCTTGGCCCAGCGCCTCGGGGGCCGCCGCCGCACGGACCTTCGCCGATGAGCCCGCTTATAGCCCTCCGCGGCCTCACCATTGACGCTGGTGGCTCCTCTCTTGTCCACGGGCTCGACCTCGTCCTGGCCCCGGGGCGCATCCTCGGTCTCGTCGGCGAATCCGGATCTGGCAAGTCTCTCACCACCATGAGCATTCCGGGCCTTTTGCCGCCGGGCTGCCGCATCGCCGCCGGCGAAATCCTCATGGACGGCCAGGACCTCTCGCGTTTGCCGGAGGCCGAGTTGAGACGTCTGCGGGGCCGCGAAATAGGTGTCGTGTTCCAAGACCCATTCACCAGCCTGAACCCGGTCCGCCGCATCGGCTCTCTTCTTGAGGAGGTCCTTAAACGGCATCGACCCGGCCTAGGCACGGGCGCAGCCAGAAACCTGGCGGTGGAGGCTCTCGATCAGGTCGGTCTTCCAGACCCCGAAGGCAAGGCCCGCGCCTATCCCCACCAGATGTCCGGCGGACAGCGTCAAAGGGCCCTGATCGCTCTCGCTCTTGCAAATAGTCCCCGACTGCTCATCGCCGACGAGCCGACGACGGCTCTCGATCCGACGGTTCAGATCGAAATACTCGACCTCCTACGGCGCTCGGTCGGCCGAACCGGAGGCGGCGCCATCTTCGTGACCCACGACCTGGGCGCGGCAGCCTATCTTTGCGATGATCTGGCCGTCATGCGCCACGGACGCATCGTCGAGCAGGGTCGCGTCGAGGACGTGGTCCTCCGTCCCAGCCACCCTTACACGATCGAGCTTCTGGCCGCGGCTCCCCGCCTCGCGCCCGCCCCGGAGACACGGCCATGAC
>NZ_JACARP010000143.1:0-113 GCF_013386595.1 Brevundimonas sp. P7753
GGCTAACACGCCGTTGGAGCGATCGCCCAGCGTGCTGATCTTGCCGGGATCTGCGGCATTAGCGGACTGGTTGATGCTGACCATGCCGCCATGGCCGCCGCCAGATCCACTGC
>NZ_JACARP010000143.1:221-627 GCF_013386595.1 Brevundimonas sp. P7753
CCGCCCTTGCCGCCCAGCGCCATGAAGACGCCATTGGCATTGGCGCCGTCGCCGCCTCCCCCGCCGATGGACTGGGCCTGGATGGCGCTGGACATATTGCCGCCGGTCATGATCAGGCCGGTATTTCCGGCAGTCACTACGCCGCCGTTGCTCCTGACCGAGCCGGAACCGCCGACAGAGGCGCTGCCGCCAGCGCCGCCCGAGCCGCCCTTGGCGAACACGCCGCCGCCGGAACCGGCCGCACCGCCGCCCCCGCCGATCGACTGGGCCAGAATACCGCGCGAAAGGTCGCCATCAGTATAGATCTGCCCCGAGTTGTCGGCCGTTACTGAACCGCCGTGACCGCCGGCTCCACCCGAACCCCCTAGCGCGACAAAGCCCCCGGAGCCGCCGCCGACGCCGCCGC
>NZ_JACARP010000144.1:0-635 GCF_013386595.1 Brevundimonas sp. P7753
AATTCTCAGGGGCACGTCACCCTTGGAATGCCGGTCGCATGATCGGGCCAAAGGCACCTCTGAAGCCGAAGCACATTTGGGCCATCAGACAGCAGTTGAAGGTGAGCCATCGCATCCGAGATCTTGCGATGTTCAACTGCGCGTTGGACTCGAAACTGCGAGGCTGCGACCTCGTACGGTTGAGAGTCGGGGACGTCGCACCTGGCGGCGTGATTAGGCAACGCTCCACGGTCATCCAGCAGAAAACCGGCAGACCTGTTCCATTCGAAATCACCGAGCCAGCCCGTGACGCGATCGCCGCCTGGCTCGCAGAGCGGGGTGATCGCGATGGCGATTGGTTGTTTCCGAGTCGGACCCGGCGCGGTCAGCATATCGGCACACGACAATACGCTCGGCTTGTCGATCAATGGGTCGGGATGATCGATCTGGCTCCTCAAGCTTATGGCACGCACAGTCTGCGTCGGACGAAGGTGGCCCTTGTCTACAAGAAAACGGGAAACCTGCGCGCCTGTCAGCTACTCCTCGGTCATCGAAAGCTGGAAAGCACTGTCCGCTACCTGGGCATCGAGGTGGACGATGCACTTGAACTGTCCGAGCAGATCGACCTTTGATGAGATAAGCTGCCCTCAGCGGAC
>NZ_JACARP010000145.1:0-1086 GCF_013386595.1 Brevundimonas sp. P7753
TGACGTGCCCCTGAGAATTTCCTCCACGCGGAGCTAGAGTCCGGCCCTTGAAAGGACGGACGGAATGAAACGAGCGAGATTCACGGAAGAGCAGATCATCGGGATCCTGCGGGAGAACGAGGCCGGTGCCAAAGCGGGCGAGTTGGCGCGCAAGCACGGCGTGTCGGAGGGCACGATCTACGCCTGGAAGGCCAAGTTCGGCGGGATGAGCGTGTCGGACGCCCAGCGCCTCCGGGCCCTGGAAGACGAGAACGGAAAGCTGAAGCGCCTGCTGGCCGACGCCATGCTCGACAAAGCCGCGTTGAACGATCTGCTGTCAAAAAAGTGGTAGGGCCCGCGGCGCTGCGCCAGGCCGTCGCCCATCTGAAGGCGGCGTTCGGCGTCAGCGAGCGACGGGCCTGCTCCATCATCAAGGCGGACCGTAAGTCGGTGCGCTATCGCTCCTGCCGACAGCCGGACACGGCGCTGCGGGAGCGGCTGCGCGCCCTGGCTGTCGAGCGGCGACGGTTCGGCTATCGGCGGCTGTTCGTGCTGCTGCGGCGTGAGGGAGAACCCTCGGGCAAGAACCGGATCTACCGGCTCTATCGCGAGGAAGGCCTGACGGTGCGCAAGCGCCGCTCACGTCGTCGCGCCATGGGCACGCGCGCGCCGATCCTGGTCGAGGCCAGGCCGAACGCCCGCTGGTCGCTGGACTTTGTGCACGACCAGTTCGCCACGGGCCGCCGCTTCCGCATTCTCAACGTGGTCGACGACGTCACCCGCGAGTGCCTGGCGGCGATCCCCGACACCTCGATCTCGGGACGCCGCGTCGCGCGAGAGCTGACAGCGCTGATCGCTCGGCGGGGCCGTCCCGCCATGATCGTCAGCGACAACGGCACGGAGTTCACGTCCACCGCCATCCTGGCCTGGGCGCAGGATCATGGCGTCGACTGGCACTACATCGCGCCGGGCAAGCCGACCCAGAACGGGTTTGTGGAATCCTTCAACGGCCGGATGCGCGACGAACTGCTCAACGAGAGCCTGTTCTTCAGCCTGGATCACGCCCGCCAGAAGGTCGCCGCCTGGGCGCTGGACTACAACACCCGC
>NZ_JACARP010000015.1:0-56152 GCF_013386595.1 Brevundimonas sp. P7753
CCCCCCTCGAGGGGGAAGGGGGCAGGCATGGTTCATCGCCCGCGTTCCGGCTTCACCCTGGTCGAGCTTCTGATGGTGGTCGCCATCATCGGCCTGGCCGCCGGAGCCGTCGTCCTGGCCGTGCCCGACCCGCGCCCGCCGGTCGGCGACGAGGCCGAGCGTTTCGCCGCGCGGCTCGTTCGCGCGCGCGAGGAGGCCTTGCTGACCAACCGCGCCGTGGCGGTCGAGGCGACGGCCGAGGGCTACGCCTTTTCCAGTTTCGACGGCGTCCAGTGGTCGCCCCTGACGGACGGTCCCTTCGACGATGAGCTCTGGGCCGAGGACACCGCCGCGCGGCCTGAAGGCCAGCCTCAGGGCGAGCCTCTGCGCGTCGTCTTCGATCCGACCGGCGCCGCCGAGCCCGCCACCCTGGCCCTGTCGCGCAAAAGCCGCGTCGTGACCGTCGTCGTCGATGCGGCGGGCGAGGTGCGCGTCCATGGCTGAGCGGACCCTTGTGGCGATGGCCGGCACGCAAACCGTGATCCAACGCTGGACTTTGGACGAATGAGCCGCATCCGACTGATCCTGATCCCGCCCTCGGCGGCTCTGCCGGCGTCATGCCTTACGCTGGACGCGCAAGGCGTCGTGCTGACGCGCGGCGTTCTGGAGCTGGGCTCCGGGTATGCGCCCGAGCCGATGCGCAATGTCGCCGTGGTCCCCGGCGCCGACGTGCTGGTGCGCTGGCTGGAGTTGCCGTCGGGCAGTCCGGCGCAGATGGCGGCGACGGCGCTGCATCTGCTGCGTGACGACCTCGCGGCGCCCTCCGACCGGCTGACCGC
The DNA here is from genome assembly GCF_013386595.1 of Brevundimonas sp. P7753. NCBI lineage: Bacteria > Pseudomonadati > Pseudomonadota > Alphaproteobacteria > Caulobacterales > Caulobacteraceae > Brevundimonas > Brevundimonas sp. P7753. The sequence goes on from NZ_JACARP010000015.1 coordinate 819, forward strand.
CGTCCTGGGGACGGTCCCGACGTCGGGGCGGCGGTTGGTCGCCGTGGCGGGGCGGTCGCTGGTACAGACGTGGAGCGACTATCTGGCCAGCTTCGGTCTTCGCGCCGACGTCATGATCCCCGACAGCTTGATCCTGCCGGAGCCGGAGGATGAGGGCGTGCTGACCGCCGCCCTCTTCGGCGCCGACCTGGCTCTGCGCGGGCGCGAACTGGCGCTGAGCGTCCAGCACGATCTGGCAGAGGCCGTCGCCGCCGGGCGGGCGGTGAAGAGGATCGAGCGGACGGACGAGATCGAACGCCTGCTGGCTGCGGCCGCTCTGAACCCGCCGATCAACCTGCTGGCCGGGGGCGGGCGCCGGGTCGAGGCCGACCGGCGCGGCTGGAAAAGGGCCGCGGCGCTGGCGGCGGCCCTGATCGTCTCGCCGCTGATCCTGACCCTGGCCGCCGCCGGTCATGACGAATGGCGTGCGCGCGACACCGAGAGCCGGGCCGAGGTCGCGGCGCGGCGCGCCTTCCCTGACATCGCGCCTGGGGCAGACGCGGTCGCCGAGGCGACCCGTCGGCTGTCGGCTGCGCCGCCGGGCGGAGCCGCCGCCGCTGCGGCCGCCCTGTTCGTCGCCGTCGAAAGCGTCGAGGGGGCGGAACTGGACAGTCTGACCGTCGATGAAGCCGGGGTTCGCGCCACCGTGACCTACGCCGCCTATCAGGACCTCGACGCCTTGCAGCAAGCCATGGCGGCCAAGGGCATGTCTCTGACCGATGACAGCACCGTCGACGACCAGGGCAAGGTCGTCAGCGAAGTTCGCGTGGGAGGCGCCGGATGAATCGGATGATCCAGTCGACAGGTCTGTGGTGGAGCGGCCGCTCGGCGCGGGAGCGTGGGATGCTGGCGGCGATGGCGCTGCTGATCGCCATATTGGCTTGCTGGCTGCTGGTGGTGCGTCCTGCCTGGGCCTGGCGTGCGTCGGCCGGCGAACGGAGGGTCGAAGCCACGGCGGAGATGACGCGGTTGAACGCCGGTCTCGCCCGCCGCGTGCGCGCCCAACCCGCCGCCATGATGCCCGCCGACTTCGAACCGCCAGCGCGCGCCGCGGCCGAGGGGCGGGCCTGACCGTGGCCCTGTCGGCGGACGGCGAGGGCGGTCTGGCCTTCGACGCGCCGGGCGTGACCTCGGCGGCGCTGTTCGGTTGGATAGCGACCCTCAAGCGGGACTACGACGTTGAAGCCACCGATCTGACGGTCATCGAAAACGCCGACGCGACCCTGGATGCCCGAGGAAACCTGGGCGGCTAGATTGTGCTCCGGGCTTCATGCTGCGGTGTCGACGCTGAGGTCGCGAGCCGCCTAGGGCGCGCCTAGACGGCCTGCAACAGCGCCGGTTCAACTCCAGACTTGCGATTCACGACGGAAATTCTCGTGCCTGGCGCGAGGTTCTCCACGTCGATCTCCGCCGCCAGTTGACTGGCCAAAGCCTTCACGATGGCGGTGCCCAGGCCGGGCTCCGCCGAGCCCGGATTCTTCGGCATGCCGACGCCGTCATCCGAGATCGTCAGGTCCCAGCCCTCGGGTCGCGACTGGTAGTCAACGGTCACGAGGCCCTTGCGGCCCTTCGGGAACGCATCTTTCAAGGCGTTGATCACCAGTTCGGTGAGGATCAGGCCGATGCTGACCGAGACCTCGGCGTCCACGACGCTGCCGTCGCCGCTCACCTCGATCCGCAGCTGGTCATGGTCGGCGATCATTGACGCGCCGATGCTGCGACACAGCTGCGTCAGGTAGGGTTTGAGGGCCACATCCCCCACCTGGGTCAAGGACAGTTGTCGCTGGACTTCGGCCACCGACAAGACGCGGTTGTGGGCCTCGGTCAGATGAGCGCGGCTCTCGACCGAGTCGACTTTTCGGGCGGACTGAAGCAGCACGCTGGCGATGATCTGAAGGCTGTTGGCGACGCGGTGCTGAACCTCCTGCAGTAGGACCTCCTTCTGCCGGACCAGTTCGTCCATCTTTCTTTGGGTCGCGTTGGATGCGGTGACGTCCACGACCGTCAGCAACAACCGCGCGGGCATGGCGTCGGCAAACGCCAGACGCTCGGCGTTGAGGCGCAGGCTGCGCGAGGCTGCGCCCTCAATGGGCATCTCCAGTTGATAGTCGGCGACCTCAGCGTCGCCAGAGCCGACGGCGCTCAATAGGGAGCGCAGCCGGGGGAGATTCCATTCGCCTGCGCCGAGGGCGAAGATCGAGCGCCCGCGAACGGCGTCGTTGCGAAGCCCGAACTCCTGAAGAAAGGACTCGCTTGCGGCGACGACGTTGAACTGTTCGTCCATGAGCAACAGTGGCGCGCGCGATACCGAGATGACCGCCAGGGCCAGGGCGGCGCCGACTTCTGTATTGTGAGATGCGGGAGCCATGGGCCTCCCTTTCCGATCCCGTCGCGACGTCCAAAATTGGAAATCAAGCCTCGGGTGTTCAGGCGCGCCGAGACGTCCTGGGATCACCCTAGCATGAGCAAGCGTAATACCCGCTATTGAATGAGGATGTGGTCCATGGGGCGATCTGAGACCCCTGCTTTCGAATGAAATGCGGACGCAGGCTCGGTCTCAGGCGTCGATGACGACGGGCGCGCTGGTCGCCGACAGGACGCGCTTCTGAATCGCGTGCACGGTCCTTAGCAGGGACAGGGCGCTTGATCCGCTGATCTGTCGCGGGTCGAGGTCGCGCCGCAGGTTGAGAATATCCAGGATCTCATTGTCCGCCGGCCCCAGATTATAGCCGCACATGGCCCAGCCGGCGAAGCTTCTGGAAGCGCGCGGCGCATCCTGGAGCAGCCTTAAATCCCGATGGCGCGGGTCTCGGCGCACCCGGCGATAGATGACTTCGACAGCAGGTGCGGACCCTTCCAGCGCCTGGAAGAAGTGGTCGCGATGGCGCAGCAGCATGCCGGTCACGCCCACAGCGGCGTTGTTTCGGACCGACACAGCGAGGATGGATCGCAGCAAGGCCTCTTCGTCCTGCAGGCCGGGCGCGACCCTGCTGGTGTAGATCAGTTGTCGCACCATGCGTCAGGCGACGCGGCGCGCCTGCATGGGGGCGAGGGCGTCGGCGCCGACCAGACTTTCGAAGGCGGGGCGGGCCAGGACGTAGCCCTGGATCAGGGTCGCGCCGAGGTCTTCCAGGGTCTCGAGTTCGTCTTGGGTTTCGACGCCTTCGCAGATGGTCTGAATGCCTAGGTCGGACATCAGGCCCAGCATGGATTTGACGATCTTCTGCTTGGCCTGATCGCGGTCTATGTCGCGGATCAGCTCCATGTCCAGTTTGACGATGTCGGGCTGGAATTTCGACAGCAGGCCCAGACCCGCATAACCGGCGCCGAAATCGTCGATCGCCGTCTTGAAGCCCATGGCGCGGTAGGTGCGCAGGATGTTCAGCAGGTGGTTGGCGTCCAGCTTCTCGTCCTCGGTGAACTCGAAGATGATCCGGTCGAGCGGAAAGCCGGTGCGCATGGCCGTCGCCAGCGTCAGGCGAATGCAGGCCCGCGGTTCATAGACCGCATTGGGCATGAAGTTGATCGACAGCCGCGTGCCGTCTCGCGGCAGGTCCAGGGCGGTGGCCAGTTCGATGGCCTTGACCCGGCACTGCTGGTCGAAAGCATAGCGGTTGTCGTCCGCGACCTGGCTCAGGACCGAATAGGCGCCTTCGCCGCCGACGCCGCGCACCAGGGCCTCGTGGGCGAAGATCGTCTGGGACGCCACGTCGACGATGGGCTGGAAGGCCATCGAGAAGGGCAGATCGAACCCGGCGCCGTCGCGGCAGCCCTCGCATCCCGTCGCCATCGCTCACGCTCCCTGCTGATTGGATATCTGCGTAGTGCTGCGCCTCTTTACGAAATCTTGCAGTCGGCGGCTGTGCGCTGAAAAAATGGACAGGACCCAGACCTAAACGCCAGGCGAAACCAGCACGTTTTCTTAACGAACCCGCTCCTAGAAGCCGCGCCCCATGTCCGCCCTGCGGGCTGTAGTTTCGAGACGACCATGTTTGCACGTGCGCGCGACCGACGGCTGGCTGAAACGGAACTGCGCGAGATGCGCGCGATGATGTCGGCCTTGCAACGCTCCCAGGCGGTCATCGAGTTCGACCTTCAGGGTCATGTCCTGACCGCCAATCAGAACTTTCTGAACGTGCTGGGCTACGCCCTCGACGAGGTGCGTGGCCGTCACCATCGGATGTTTCTCGACCAGGACGAGGCGCGCTCGACGGCCTACGCCGCCTTCTGGGCGCGCCTGAACAACGGCGAATTCATCGCCGACAAGTTCACCCGGTTCGGCAAGGGCGGCCGGCGCGTCGTCATCGAGGCCACCTACAATCCGATCCTCGACGAGCAGGGCGCGCCCTACAAGGTCGTCAAGTTCGCGACCGACGTGACCGCCGCCGAAGAGGAGAGGGCGCGACGCGCCGAGAGCGATCGTCTGGCGGCGCAAAATCAGGCGGCGGCGGTGTCGGGCGCCGGGGGCGCGCTGGAGGCGCTGGCGGCGGGTGATCTGACCTATCTGATCACGACGCCCTTCCCCGAAAACTACCGCCTGCTGCGCACGAACTTCAACAAGGCGATCACGTCGCTGGATTCCGCCATGGGCGTGATCCGACACAGCGCAGGCGCGATGCAGTCCGGGGCCATCGACATCAGCGGCTCGGCCGAAGACCTGATGCGACGCACCGAGCGCCAGGACGAGAGCCTGAAGCAGACGACCGTCGCGCTGGAACAGGTCGCCGCGACCGTGCGCCAGACGACTGACAATGCACGCGCCGCCGACGAGGTGGTGGTGCAGACGCGCGCCCTGGCGGAAAGCGGCATCGCCGTTCTGGGCCGGGCCGTGGGCGCGATGGAAGAGATCGAACGGGCGTCGCGCCACATCGGCGAGATTATCGGCGTCATGGACGAGATCGCCTTTCAGACCAATCTGCTCGCCCTCAACGCCGGGGTGGAGGCCGCGCGCGCCGGGGAGGCCGGCCGCGGCTTCGCCGTCGTGGCGGCGGAGGTGCGCGCCCTGGCCCAGCGCTCGGCGGACTCAGCGCGGGAAATCAAGCTGTTGATCTCCTCCAGCACCGCCAAGGTCGACGACGGCGTGGCCCTGGTGCGGCAGTCGGGCGAGGCCCTGACCGCCATCAACTCGGGCATCAGGGAAGTCAGCGACCTGATGACCGAGGTTCGGGGATCGACCACCGACCAGGCCCATCGCCTTGTCGAGGTCGACAGCGCCATCGCCGACATGAACCAGGTGACGCGCCAGAACGCCGGCATGGTCGAGCAGCTGAGATCGGGCAGCCTGAGCCTGCGCGCCGACTGCGCCGAACTGACCGATCTGATCGCGCGCTTCAGGATCACGACGGATCAGCCCCTGGCGGTCGCGGTCTAGGGACACGCGCCGGGCGGCGAGACCCTTATGCCGGAAATTCGCCAGCGGCCTGATCCACTTTCGGCCATGCCGCGTAAACCGGGCGCTGTCTGACAAGGTCAGCTCGTTTTATGTGCCAGCGAGATGTCACGTTGGCTCGTTGAGGGCGTGTAACCGGAGCCTCGCTTAAATGCGGGCGCCGGGCGCGGCGTCTTCGGCTTCATGAAAGAGGGATGAAGAATGTTCAGGACGATTTTGCTTTCCACCGTCGTCGCGCTTTCGGCTGCCGGCGCGACCCAGGCTCAAACCGCCCCGGGTCGCTGGACGGTCAGCCTGGAAGCCGGGGCCGAGTTCCCGGCCGGCGGCGACGTGCATGGCGGGGCGACGGCGGCGGTGCCGGATCTCGGTCCGCTCAATCCCGACCTGGCCGGGGTCAACGCCGAACTGCGCATCCAGTCGCGCAGCTTCGACGACATCTATGGCGAGGGCATGAACCTGGGCGCCGAGTTCGCCTATGGCATGAGCAATAACGCCGAGGTCTTTGGGTCGGTGCGTTACATGCAGGCGGACGAGGGCCGCGTGCAGGTGGGCGGCGCCTTCGTACCTGCGCTGGACACGACCCTGCCGGTGTACGGGACCTTCGGCGAGTACAAGGCCTATGCCCTGGAAGCCGGCTATCGCCAGTACTTCGGCGCGGGTGCGTTCAAGCCCTACGTCGCCGGGCGTCTGGGCGCGGTCTTCACCGACAAGATCAACGCCACGTTCGAGATCCCGGACGCCGCCATCACCATCGCGGACGCCCCCTTCTATGACAGCTCCACCAGCTTCACGGCGGGCGTGGATGTCGGCCTGTCCTATGCCTTCAATGAGCAGGTCTCGGTGCAGGCCGAGACGGGAATCCGCTATATCTCCAGCCTGAGCGACGACGACAGCGCCATCGGCGGTCTGGGGCTGGCGTCGATCAACGGCGTCGGCGACCGCACCTATGTGCCCGTGACCCTGCGGGCCAGGTTCGCCTTCTGAGGCCAGGCCCCGGGGCCGAGAAACGGCTCCGGGGCTTTCCTCCCGGGCGCAAAGCCGCCTGTCGCGCGGCGTCCACAGGCTTGCCGATCCATGGCGACCGCCGCAGGATCGTTTTGTCGCGGATCGCGACCGTCAGAGATCCTTCATGCGGCCCAATCGAAAACAGCTGATCGTCCTCGCCGTGGCCGTCCTGGTCGGACTCGCCGTGACGGCGGTGATCCTTTGGCGTCGTCCGCCCGCGGTCGAGGTGGCGATGGTCAAGCCTCAAACGGTCGAGCTGGCGCTGTCGGTGGTGGGACGGGCGCGGCCTATGGATCTGGTCCAGGTGGCGTCGCCCAATCCGGGGCAGGTGGTGCGCCTGATGCATGACGACGGCGACCGCGTCGCGGCCGCCGCGCCCCTGGCCGTCATCCTCGCCTCTGTCGAGCAGGCCCAGACCGAGGCCGATCTGGCGCGTGAACGCGCCGCCCGCGCCGAGGCCGCCGACGCCCGCCTGAAATACGAGCGCACCCGAACGCTGAACGAGCGGGGTTTCGCCGCGCCGGCCGCTCTGGACGCCGCGCGAACCGCGCTGCAGGCCGCCGAGGCCAATGTCGCCGCCGCCGCCGCCGCCGTGCGCGCCTCCGCAGAACGCGCGCGGGAGTTCACCATCCGCGCCCCGATGAGCGGGGTGGTGCTGGTGCGGCCCATCGACAACGGCCAGGTGGTGGCCGCGGGCGAGACCCTGTTCGAACTGGGATCGGCGACCGGCGTCGAAATCCGCGCCGAGGTCGAGGAGGCCTATGCCGACGCCATCCGTCCCGGCATGACCGCCCGCGCGTCCCTGTCCGGGACCTCCACGATATTCACCGCCCGCGTGACCGAGGTCTCGCCGCAGGTCGACGCGGCCACGGGCGGTCGGCTGGTGAAGCTGGCGCCCGAGACGGGCCCGTCCCTGTCGCCCGGACGTTCAGTCGACGTGACCATCGTCGTCGGTCAGCGACCCGGCGCCGTCGTACTGCCGCGCAGCGCCGTGGCCGACGCCACCGCAGCGCCCAAGGTCTATGTGGTCGACGCCGACGACATCGTGCGCGAACGCGCCGTCGTCGTTGCGCGCTGGCCCACGGTCAACGCCCTGATCGAGCGCGGTCTGGCGGCGGGCGACCGCGTGATTCTGGACCCCGCCTCGGCCCGCGTCGGCGCTCGCGTCCGACCTGTGGCGCACAAGACGGACGGGTAAGGCCGTGTTCGCCCTCAAGGTCGCGCAGCGGTATCTGCTGTCCAACCCCAGCCAGACCTTGCTCCTGATCGCGGGGGTGGCGCTGGGGGTGACGGTCTTCGTCTTCATCACCGCCCTGATCGCCGGCCTGGCCGTGCGGCTGACCGATCAGGTCACGGGCGACAGCGCCCATGTCAGTCTGGAGCCGCCGACCCGCGTGGCGCGGGTTCTGGCGGGACCGGACTTGCCGGTGGAATCGGTCGCCCTGGTGTCCACCTTCCAGCGCAAGCAGATCCGCGACTGGCCGATGATCGTGCAACTGCTGCGGGCCAACCCCGCCGTCTCGGCCATCAGCCCGCAGATTTCCGGCAGCGCCTTCCTGGTGAAGAGCGAGGCGGTGTCGCCGGTGTCGATCCTGGGCGTGGACCCGCAGGGGATCGACGCCATCTCCCAGATCACGCCGAAGATCATCAGCGGCGACGGCGATCTGGGCGCGGACGGCCTGTTGATCGGGGTGCGAATGGCCGAGGATCTAGGCTTGAGCGCAGGGCAGTCCATCCTGCTGCGGACCGACCGCGGCGTGGAGCGTCAACTGACGGTGAAGGGCGTCTTCCGCACCGGCCTGCAGAGCCTGGATGAACGGGTGGCCTTCATGTCGCTGCAGACGGCGCGGCCCTTGTTCGTCCTGCCCGAAGGCGTAACCAATATCGAGGTCAAGCTGAAGAACCCGGACGACGCCCGCGCGGTCGCGCGTTTTCTGGCCGATGCGACGGGCCTGCGCGCCACGCCCTGGCAGGAAAAGAACCTGAGCCTGGAGGACGCGCTGACGGCGCAGGGGCAGACCGGAACCCTGATCCAGATATTTTCGCTGATCTCCATCATCATCGGCGTGGCCAGCGCTCTGGTCCTGTCCGCCTATCGACGGCGCGGCGAGGTCGGCATCATGCGCGCCTTCGGCGTGCCGGGCGGCTTCATCCTGTGGGTCTTCCTGCTGCAAGGCCTGATCATCGGGCTGGTCGGCGCCCTGATCGGCTGCGCCAGCGGCTACGGCCTGTGTCTCTGGCTGCAATGGATCGTCAAGCCTGACGGAACCTCGGCCCTGCCCATCGCGCCGGAGCAGGGAGGCTATGTCGCGGCCCTGGTGCTGACCACTCTTGGGGCGGTGATCGCCTCGATCCTACCCGCCCGTTCGGCCTCCCAGGTCGATCCGCTGGAGGCGATTCAGCAATGACGCGCGTGTTGCAGGCGCGGGGGATCGAAAAGGTCTTCCGCAACGGGGAGGAAGAGACCCGGGTGCTGAAAGGCGTCGATCTGGATCTGGACCGGGGCGAGCTGGTCGCCCTTCTGGGGGCGTCGGGGTCGGGCAAGTCGACCCTACTGTCGATCATCGGCCTGTTGCTGCGCCAGTCGGCGGGCTCCCTGTCGATCAGCGGCGAAGCCGTGGACGGCCTGTCCGAGGCCCGCCGGGCGCGGTTTCGCAACGAGCGGCTGGGCTTCGTCTTCCAGTTTCATCATCTGCTGCCCGACTTCACCGCGATGGAGAACGTCGCCTTTCCCGCCGCCGCGCCCGCCGGGGGCATTTCGCGCCAGATGCGCGACCGCGCGCGGGGCCTTCTGGCGCGGGTGGGGCTTGAGGATCGCATCGACTATCCGGCCACGCGCCTGTCGGGCGGCCAGAAGCAGCGCGTCGCCATCGCCCGCGCCCTGATGAACCAGCCGGACCTGATCATCGCCGACGAGCCCACGGGCAACCTGGATCGCGACTCGGCCGACCGCGTGCTGGACCTGATGCGCGAGGTGAACCGGGAGGAGGGGGCGACCTTCCTGATCTGCACCCATGACGAGGGCGTCGCCGCCCGCTGCACCCGCCGCCTGATGCTCAGCGATGGGCTGCTGATCTCCAATGACGTGGTCTGACACGAGATTCGCGCCGACCTGCCTCATTCCTGACCCTGATGGCGGGGCATGCCCGCCGCTCTGATTCAAAGGACCAGACAATGACCTTTTCACTTTCCCTTCTGGCGGCGGCCGCCTTCATCAGCGCGGCTCCGTTGCAGGACGCCCCGGCGGCGGCCCACGGCGTTCTGGTTCGTCAGGACGTGTCTCTGGACCTGGCCAACCGCCTGCTGGACGGTGTCCTGACCACCTGTCACGCCCAGGGCCGGTCGGCGGTGGCGGCGGTGGTCGACCGTAGCGGTAACCTGGTCGCCTTGCAGCGCGACGACGTCGTCGGTCCGCACAACACCCTGGCGGCGCAACGCAAGGCCTATACGGCGCTGTCGACCAAGACCGCGACCAGCGTCATGGCCGAAAGGGCGCGCAATGACCCGACGTCTCAGAACCTCAACACCCTCGACGAACTGCTGCTGCTGGGCGGCGGCGTGCCCCTGATCGTCGACGGTCAGGTCATCGGCGCCCTGGGCGTGGCGGGCGCGGGCGGCGCGGCCGGCGACGAGGGCTGCGCCATGGCCGCCATCCGCCAGCATCTGCCGGCGAACTGACGCTCGGACTGGAGGGCGAACGGTCGTCGCCCCTGCCGGGCCGGCTGATCCAGAGGGCGGGCTGGCGCGTAACTGACGAAGCACCCTGTGGAGTTTCGAGACCGTGACGCGTCTTCATGATCGGACAGAGGCGCCGGGCGCCGGCATGATCGTCTACTATGACGGCGGATGCCCGCTCTGCACTCGGGAGATCAGGGTCATGCGGCGGCTGGACCGTCACCGCCGCCTGTCGTTTCTCGACGTGACGCAACACGATGTCGGCGACATGGACCGCGACGCCCTGCTGCGCCGGTTCCATATGCGCGGGGCGGACGGGCGGACCGTCAGCGGAGCCGCCGCCTTCGCCGCCGTCTGGCGCGAGCTTCCGGCTCTGAGCTGGCTAGGCCGACTGGCGGCGACCCGACCCGTGGCCGGAATTCTGGAGACGGCCTACAGAGGCTTCCTGCGCCTTCGTCCTGGCCTGCAGACGGTCGTTCGCCGCCTAGAACGTGGGGGCGGCGGGCTGTGATGCAGGCGCCGCGCCCGGCGATGGTCCTGGGTGGGGCCGGGGTCCTGCCGTTTGTCGGCCTTACGGGGGCTCTGGCGTTCGGTCTGGGCGATCTGGAGCAGGTCTCAGGCGCGCTTCGGCTCTATGGCGCGATCATTCTGTCCTTCATGGGCGGCGTCCACTGGGGCGTCGCGACGTGGCGAAACGAAACTCGCGCCACGCCCTATGGGGTCAGCGTCCTGCCGGCGCTGTGGGGCTGGGCCATGGCGTTCGTCCCGACGACTATGGGCCTGGTCGGGCTGGCCGCTGGTTTCTTGCTCCTGCTGTCCTATGATCTGAGATGCGTCAGACTGGGTGACCTGCCCGCCTGGTATGGCCGACTTCGTCTGCGGCTGACCTTGGCGGTCTGCGTCTGCCTTATCGCGGCGTCGGTCGTGAGATGACGCGAGCGTCGGCGCGCGCCGAATAGAGGCGAATGCCGCTCAATACGTAGGTTTCCGTAGCCCACGTACAGATTAACCCGCGAGCAATGCCGAGGGCGGCAAGGTCAGGCCTGTGAGGTATGCATGTTGATCCCTGAAAAGCCGCATGACGAGGTCGAGCGACTGGCGATGGTCCGCTCCCTGGGCCGCGACGGGTATCAGGAGGATGCCGTGCTCTGCGGCATCCTGGACCTTGTACGTCGCCATTCAGGCGCGCCTTCTGCCTTCATCTCCCTGCTGGATGAGGACCATCAGCGTTTTGTGGCGCGAAGCGGCGTGGATCTGATGCAGACGGACCGCTCCGTCGCGCTGTGTGGTCACGCCATTCTTCAGCCTGATGAGGTTCTGTGGGTGCCGGACGCGCGCCTCGACGCGCGGTTCCACGACAATCCTCTGGTCCTGGGACCGCCCGCGATCCGCTTCTACGCCGGAGCGCCGCTGGTGGTGAACGGTCGGGCGGTGGGCAGCCTCTGTCTGATTGCGCCCGAACCGCGAGGCTATGACGCCGAGATCGCGAGTCTGTTGCAGGACCTGAGCCGGATCGCCGCCGAGCGTCTGGCCGGGCGTCAAAGATACCGGGCGCTGGAGCGTGCGCTCGAGGCGGCTGCGGACGCGGTCATCATGGCGGATGAGGATAATCGCTACATCTACTGGTCCCCGGGCGCCGAGCGGCTGTTCGGCTATTCGGCGGCGGAGGCCCTGGGCCAGACGGGAGAGCTCATCGGCCTGACCTGTCAGACCATCCAGGCCCTCGCTCTGGGCCAGGGCTTTCAGGGCGTCGGCGCCGTGCTGGACGGCGCCCGCGCCGAGGCCACGGCCCGGTGCAAGGACGGCTCGATCATCAATGTCGAGGTCTCCCTGGCGGTCTGGCATGAGAGCGGCGTCAAGCGCACCAGCGCGGCGATCCGCAACATCTCTGAACGAGAGGCGCAGAAGGCGGCCTTGATCCGCTCCAAGACCGAGGCCGAGGCCGCCAGCGTCGCCAAGAGCGCCTTCCTGGCCAATATGAGTCATGAATTGCGCACGCCCCTGAACGGCGTCATCGGGGTGGTCGAGCTGCTGGCGGACACGCCGCTGTCCGATCATCAGAGGGAGTTGGCGGGGATCATCCAGACATCCGCCGATCAACTGCGAAGCCTGATCGGGGACATCCTGGATCTGGCGCGGATCGAGTCCGGCGAGATCGAGATCGCCCAGGACGTCTTCGATCTGTCCGCCGAGGTTGAACGGGCTTGCCAGCTCTGCGCGCTAAAGGCCTCCGAGAAGGGGCTCGACCTCGTGCTGCGTTGCGACGAGGGGATCGGATTTGTCGTCGGCGATCCCCTGCGGCTGCGGCAGGTGATCATCAACCTGGTGAACAACGCCATCAAATTCACCTCTGCGGGGTCGGTGTCGCTCAGTGTCACGCGGGGCGAGGGCGGCGTCTTCCATTTTGAAGTTCAGGACACGGGCATCGGCTTCTCGGAAGAGCAACGCCAGAGCCTGTTCGAACGCTTCCAGCAGGCGGACGGCGCCATCAATCGCCGATACGGCGGTACGGGCCTGGGCCTGTCGATCTGCCGCGAGTTGGTGGAAGCCATGGGCGGTTCCATAGATTGTCGGGGCGCGCCCGGCGCCGGAGCGAGCTTCTGGTTCGACATCAAGCTGGCCGAGGGCAGGCCCGCCCTCGAGAAGGAAACGCCGGTTACGACCGATCAAGGCAGTCAGGCCTTCGCTCACATTCTGGTCGCCGACGACAGTGAAACCAATCGCCGGGTGGCCGAGCTCATCCTTTCGGCCGCCGGCATCACGACGACCGCGGTCGAGGACGGGGTCCAGGCGGTGGAAGCCTGTCGGACCACGCCTTTCGACGCCATCCTCATGGACATGATGATGCCGCGTATGGACGGCCTGGCGGCGACGCGGGCTATTCGGGATCTGGAGGCGGCGCAAGGTCGGGGCCGGACCCCGATCATCATGCTGACCGCCAATACCTTGCAGGATCATGTCGTTCGCGCGCTCATGGCGGGCGCGGACCTTCACCTGCCCAAGCCGATCACGGCCTCAGCCCTCTATCAGGCGCTGGCCCGGATCAGCGCGGCTGGCGGCGCGGCGAACACCCTGTCGGCTCAAGGCTGAGATCGGCCGCGACCTTCGTCCGCGTCGCTGAGCGGCACGGCGCCGAGGGCCAGCCGAGTGGCCTCCGCCTCCGCCAGCAAGGCGGCGCGTTTCGCCTCTCCAAAGCCGTCCAGCGTGCGATAGAGCATGGCCAGGCGGGCGTTGTGGCGAAGACGCGGGCGATTGCGTTCCAGGAAGCCCCAGTAGAGACGGTTGAACGGACAGGCGCCATCGCCGCTCTTGGCCTTCACGTCATAGCGACAAGCGCCGCAATAGTCGCTCATGCGCTGAATATAGGCGCCGGAGGCGGCATAGGGCTTGGACCCGACGATCCCGCCGTCCGCGAAGGTGGCCATGCCCCGCGTGTTCGGCATCTCCACCCACTCATAGGCGTCGGCATAGACCGTCATGTACCAGTCATCGACCGCGTCAGGATGAACGCCCAGCATCATGGCCAGATTGCCTGTGACCATCAGGCGCTGGATATGGTGGGCATAGGCGTTGGCGCGGGTGGCCGACACCACGTCGGCGACGCAGGCCATGTCCGTCTCGCCTGACCAGAAGAACCAGGGCAGAGTGCGGTCCGCGTCCAGAAAGTTCATGCGCCCGTACTCGGGCGTCTTCAGCCAATAGACGCCGCGCACGAATTCTCGCCACCCCAGGATCTGACGGATGAAGCCTTCGACCGCGTTCAGGGGCGCGGCGCCGGCGCGATAGACGGCCTCGGCCCGCCGGCAGACGTCCAGAGGGTCCAGCAGGCCCATGTTGATCGCCGTCGAGACCAGGCCGTGCCACATCCAGGGCTCGCCGTGGGCCATGGCGTCCTGCCAGTCGCCGAAGGCGGGCAGGATGCGCGTCAGGAAGGTTTCCAGCGCGGCCTCGGCCTCCTCCACGGTGGTCGGCCAGCCGAAATCGTCCAGATCGCCGAAATGATCGGGAAACAGGCGCGCAACGTCGGCGATCGCGCCCTTCGTCGTGGCCGAGGGGGCGGTGCGCAGCCGAAGGGGCGGGCGCAGTCCCTTGGTCAGTTTCTTGCGGTTCTCGGCGTCGAAGTTCCAGCGACCGCCTTCAGGATCGGCGCCCTCCATCAGCAGGCCCGTTTCGCGGCGCATCTCGCGATAGAAATACTCCATCCTCAGCTCGCGCTTGTCGGCGGCCCAGCGGCGAAAACGGGCATGAGAACAGATGAAGCGCCGGTCCTCGCGGATATCGACGGGCAGGCCGGCGGTCGCGGCGAAGGCCGCGAAGGCTTGGGCCAGCCTGACCTCGCCGGGCTCGGTGATCACGACGCGGGCATAGGCGTCGTCAGCCAGGGCGCGGTGCAGTTCGCCGATGATGGACTGCGTGTTGTCCGGGGCGTCGATGCGGACATAGCGAACGGCTGCGCCGCGCGCCGTCAGCCGGTCCGCGTGGGCGCGCATGGCGGCGAAGGTCAGCGCGATCTTCTGTTTGTGATGGCGCACATAGGTCGCCTCGTCCCGCACCTCGGCCATCAGGACGACGTCACGCGTCGCGTCGAGATCGGTCAGGCCCGCCAGGCTGTCGGACAGTTGATCGCCGAGCACCAGCCGCAGGACGCCCGCGCCATCCTTCAGCGTCACGACGGCCTCGACGAAGGTCGGGCGGGCGCTCCCGCATTTCTGGCGGCCGTTCTTTGGGAGGCGCAACGTGCGCTGCAGTAGATCACGTTCGGCCAGTCTCTTTGCCATTTCTTGCGCCACGCGAACGGCCGAACGCAGACGGGACAGGTCTTGGAAGGCAGGTCCTTTTTCTGAACTCGCCGCATCCTCGTCACCCTTCGCGCCGCAAGAGGCGCTGTCCTTCGTTCAGGCGTCAATACGCCTGAAACCCTGGTTGGATCAGGTCTATCCGCCTCCATTCTGTGGACCGCTGTCGGCGGAGGCCGTCGAGGGACCCGGCTGGACACTGGTGCTGGACCCCGGATGGGGGTTGGAAGCGGGTGAGCTGGGGGCGGCCTGGATTCAATCCATGGCGACGGAAGTCTGGGTGAAGAGCGACCTGAGCTGACGCCGTGCAGCCTGACCGTGAGCTCCATGCAGACGGTGTTCACAGCGGTCGGGGCGACTCAAGCGTCTGTCGATCGCGGATAGATTCAACATGTCGATATAGAAGTTCGAATCGCTCGGGGCGCGCTTTCGCTAGGGCTCACCAAGGCACGAAAACTCCCTCAGTCGAAGGACCGGGTCTGACTCATCTCGGCCAATCCGAGAGTCCGCTTCCGGCATGGATGGTCGCCACGCGTGAGTGTCCGGTTACGGACCGGGAGCCTTCGTCGCAAACCGACCATTGCGGACGTTCGAACACGCTGCGAAGCTCGATCCATGCTGGACATTCAACCGAACGTAGGCGTCGCCGGGCTCACCTTTGGTGCATCTCTCGATGAGGTGCAGCAGCAGTGGGGAAAGCCTCTTTCGACGGCGCAGAATCGTTCGGGTGAAACGGTCTTCGCCTATCCCGATATTCAGCTGACTTTCGATGATGCTGGGCTGGCAGATATTGGCGTAGCGCCCGAAGCCGACCCCGTTGTGGACGGGGCACGGCCCCTCTCGTCAAAGGCCGACTTCGAACGCTTGGTCAGAGACGACGGGCAGGCCCAACAGGTGTTCGGCTTCATCGTTCTTGAGACGTTGGGGCTGACGATTACCGGGGTTCACGACGGCGACACGGAGCAACTGGCTCTGACTGCCTTCCGAGCAGGCCGCTGGGCGCGGCTGCGGGATCAGATGACACCCTTCCAGACACCGCAAAGCTGACTTCAGCCTTCCACCCATAGCAGACTCGCTGGGCCGCAACTAAGGTGCCCCAATGACCTTAGCGACCATCGATTCAGCCTTGGCTATTGTCGCCAAGCATCCTGACCGAGCGTTTTTTGCTGGGCCGCGCCCCGAGAAGCTGATCGTCCAGGCAGAGCTCGCTCTCGGCGGTTCGCTACCTCCTTCTTACCGGCGATTTGTCGAACGCCTGGGCGCAGGAAGCTTCGGCTCGGCGGAAGTCTACGGCATCATTGAAGAGCCCTTCGACGGACCAGTCCCTGACGCGGTCTGGATTACGATTGAAGAACGTGAGAGGGGCTCAATTCCCCACAACATGATCATCGTCGGCGATAGCGGCGACGGCAGCTACTATTGTCTGCAACAGGGCGAGGACGGCCCTGTCTTTTTGCTAGAAACGAACGGCAATAGTGCGGTCGCTGCTGCCGGTTTCGGGCAGTATCTGCTCTCCCACTTTACCAGTTAGAACGTCCGCTTTCCAGCCTTAAGCGAACTTCGCTTCACGACCCATTGCGGACATTCGTCGGCGGCCTCAGGCAACCCTATAGAGAGCGACTGAATAGGGCTCCGCGAGCACAAGATGCTTGCCGTCGTCGGATAGCGATGCTGCGAACCAGTCACCAGAGAACGTCGGAAACTCAACCGTCCCGAGACTTTCGCCAGCCTCGTAGGTCACAACTACAAAGTCATTGGTTGGGTCGAACTCATAGGAAATGACGGTCGACCCCACCCTAAGGATGGGCTGATTTTTCACTTCGCCTTCGAACACCAACCCAAGGAAGTCGCTGTTATTCTCGACGAACTTGTAGGGGTGTTGGTCGGATGGATCGGCTGAAATCGACTCTCCGATGTCCAGCCTCACAATCTCATCGTGATCGCAAACGTAGAACTTGCCTTCCCGGGGAATGGTAAACCCGATGAAGCGTTCAAGGCGGCGAAGGTCAGCCGGCAGGTCGAGTTTTTCCATTTCGGCAATCTAGCATCGGATCAACAAGGCGCGAGTCCGCTTCCCACCAATAGCGGCCCCTCACCCTCTGCATCGATCAAGTCTGACCGTAGAAACCGTAGACGCCAGTGGACAACTCCCCTGCTGGCCGCCCCGTTCGATGTGGAAGATCTCGCCATGTCGAAAACCGCCTTCGGCGTCGGATGTCACGTAGAAGTTCGTGTCGATAGACAGGCTCGGCATGGTGACGTTTCTCCTTGAGCGCTCCAAAAACCAGACCATTGGAAGGTCCGCAACGGGTCGGAAGCGGACCTTAGGCTTGGTGCGGGAAGTGGTTCCCAGAAAGTTTCCAGAAACTACCGAAAATGCGAGAACGAAACCGGAAACCTAGCTCTTGCATCCTCCGCAGCGTCCGCGACCGGGAGCTTGCTGTGGCTCTTCGCGAAATAGGGCGCCAGCCAGGCCATCTGCTCGTCCGTCAGCCAAGACAGGTCACTCATGTCCAGGCTCCTCAGGAGCCTGAATCAAATCGTCCCCTCGGACCAATGAGGCCTGAGCCTAGGCGATGATCGCCAGTCTGGCGTTGGGGAAGGGCGCGCCTTCATCGTCGTGGGATCGTCGCGACAACTCGGTGAAGCCCAGCGCTTGGTAGAAGGCCATGGCCCCGCGGTTCGCCAGGTAGACTTCCAGAGTTAGCTCGGGCCTTTGCTTCTGGGCGAATTCAATCAGTTGACGGCCCGTTCCGCGCCCCTGTTCGGCTGGGTCGATGAAAAGGCCGCCGATGAAGCTGTCGATCAGGCTAATGAAGCCGACAGGGCGCCCTTCTCGACAGGCGACCCATGTCTCGGCGTTCGGGAGATATTTGCTTTCTATCAGGCGTTGCTGCTCAATAAGTCGCTCTTCGCCGATGAACGAATGGGCGATTATCGAGGCGGAAAGCCAGATGTGAGACAGTTTTTCGGTGTCTAGCGACGCATCGAAAGGTCGAATGGTTACTGTCGTCGTATTCATGATCGCAACGCAGATTTGTTATAAAAACGGGTCGTCATCTCAGCTAACCGAGTATGGAGAATCAGAACCTGATCATACAGTCCTCGCCCTTTAATCAGTCCAGCTGGTCGGTCAAAAGGACGGCGCACGCGCGCCTGCAGTGGATGTGGGCGATCGTCCGTCCAAGGCTTGGGGGAGGAGCGGATCCAGCGTCAGGTTTGACTGCATCTGCGATGCGTATGGCGTGAGACGGAGCGTTGGCGAGGATGGATATGGACAGACTACAGGCCATTGAAGAGCGCGCTGCCCGGACGGCCAACGGGTTCAAGGATCTCGAAACGGCGGCTCAGGAGGTTCTCGATAGCGAGGACCTCGTCCGTTCCAGAGACCTGGCCCTGGCGCTCCTGGAGTCGGACGCTCATCAGGCCCGGTGCGTCGCCACCTTCATCATCGGCGGTCTGGCGGCTGCCGATGCCGGCGCGCTCGCTCTGCTCAGGGACCGGGTCAGCGGCGACAGCGACTGGCGGGTCCAGGAAATTTTGGCCAAGGCCTTTGATCGGTTTTGCGCCGAGACGGGGTATGAAGCGGCCCTGCCCGTTATCCGCGAATGGCTGGGGTCTCCAAGCGCCAATGTCCGCCGCGCCGTGACGGAGGGCTTGCGAATATGGACCGGCCGGCCATTCTTCCGGGATGATCCGCAGGTCGCCATCGACCTTCTGGCGCCTCTTAGGTGCGATGGGAGCGACTATGTGAGGCGATCGGTCGGAAACGCCCTGCGCGACATCAGCAAGAAGCACCCTGAGCTTGTCGCCCGAGAGACCAGGCAATGGGACCTGACGCCGCCTGGCGTGCGGCAGGTGCACGCGCTCGCGACGCGCTTGATTGATCCCCATACGACAGGCTGACGCGGCTTGGGCGGCTAGAGCGTCTCGCCGGCTTCTGGTGGGACGAGATCGGGCTCCAGTTCACAGTCCAGCAGATCGCACGGCTTGCAACCCAGAGCGGCGCACAGGCGCGCCAGGCACGAAACCGGATGCCTTACCTTTTCTGATCGGACGGGCCTTCAGGCCAGCTCCTGGACGACACTCTGCGTGATGAAGTCGCTTGGTTCGAGAGCTCGGGGGCTCGTTGCGGCGGCGACCTCGGCCGGGCTTTACCCGACTTGCGGCCCGCTTCTGACGATCATCTCCCTTAGCCAGCGAAGCGCAGGATCGCTCTGGCGCCGCCGGTGGGAAATCTGGCTGAAGCCTATGGAAGGGAGCGGGATCGGCGGGGGAAGGACGGCCAGTCGTCTGTCTCGTGACACCGATTTCAGGCTGTTGCGCGCTACCGTCAGAACCAGATCCGTTCCGGCGATCAGCTTGGGAGCGACGCTCCAGTGCGGGATGACCAGGGCGACGCGCCGGGCGTGTCCTGCCGCGTGGAAGGCTTCATCGATCTCGGTGGACGCCTCGCCATGAACCGCCACGAGCGCATGCGGGCGGGCAAGGTAGGTTTTCAGGTCCATCATTCTGGAGTCTGAGGGGAGGGTGGAACGATCGACCAGACAGGCATAGTCGTCGGTGAACACCTTCGCTGAAACGTCGTTTGCTCGCGGAATGTCGCGTTTACGCCGTGGTCTGCGTGACTCCTCATGGCGCGTTTCCGACCTACGCAGCCCATCCGACGGTAGCTGAATAGTTCTCAGGATCATCCAGGGCGGCGCGCCTACGACAAACTGCGCGAGAGTGCGCTGAGCGACGACCTTTAACGCCGAGCTTCGCCGCCGAAACCGGAGGTTCAGATCATCAGCTAAGGTTGGAAGCGGACCTACTTGCTCGCTTGTGAGTCTGCGTCTGCACCGGTTCTGCATCCGCCTGGACCAGAACTCCAAGGCGAAGCCATCACCGCTTGATGGGCGTCGGCCACAACCTCCGCCTCACAAGGAGGCGCCGTCCGGCCGTGTTCAAATCATCTATTCGATCATCTTTCTGGCTGAAGGTCGGGATAGGGCTGTTGCTGGTCGGCGCGGCCGATGGGTTGTTTTTCATGCAGCGGCCCGGCGCGACTCTGGGCCTGTTCGCCCTGCTGTGGCTGGCGGCGGCGGCCCTGTTCCGAAAGGGATGGGTTCGCGACCGGCGAGGTCTGTTGGCGGCCGCAGGCGCGGCGGGGCTGGTGGCGGTCATGATCGACCGGCCCAGCCTTCTGGCCTGGGTCCTGTTCGGGCTCGCCTTGATGATCGCCGTGCAGTCGGCGCGGGTGCGCGGGGGCGAGGACGCCTGGCGTTGGGCGCAGCGGTTGATCGTTCAGGTGGTCGTGGCGGTGGCTGGGCCGTGGATCGACCTGATCCGTCTGAACCGGACCAATCAGCGACGGCAGGCGGTCAATCTACCGGGCACCGTGCGCCTGCTGATCCTGCCGGTCCTGGGCGGCGCGGTGTTCCTGGCCCTGTTCGCCAGCGCCAATCCGGTGATCGGCGATCTGGCGGCGCGGCTGCGGTTGCCGCCCCTGTCGGAAAGCACGGTGGCGAGGGTGATTTTCTGGGGCGTTGTTCTGATCGCCGTCGCTGGAATTCTGCGGCCGCGCTGGCGGCGTCGCTTGATCGCCCTGCCATCGCTGGAGGGACGGAATGTCCCAGGCGTTACGGCAGCTTCAGTCACCCTGTCGCTGATCGTGTTCAACCTGCTGTTCGCGATGCAAAACGGCCTGGACCTGGCCTTTCTGTGGAGCGGCGTGCCGCTGCCGGAGGGCGTGACCCTTGCCGAGTACGCGCATCGCGGCGCCTATCCGCTGATCGTCACGGCCCTACTGGCGGGCCTGTTCGTCCTGATCTTCCTGCGGCCGGGGTCGGAGACAGCGGCGCGGCCTCTGGTTCGACGGCTGGTCGTTCTGTGGGTCGGGCAGAACCTGTTTCTTGTCGCCTCCAGCCTGTTGCGGACGGCGGACTATATTGAGGCCTATTCCCTGACCCGGTTCCGAATCGCCGCCATGATCTGGATGGTCCTGGTCGGCGTCGGTCTGGGGTTGATCTGCTGGCGCATGCTCAGGAACAAGAGCGCAAGCTGGTTGATCAACGCCAACGTCGGTGCGGCCCTGTCTGTGCTAGCGGTGGTCAGCGTGGTCGATCTGGGGGCGATCGCGGCGCACTGGAACGTACGGCATGCGCGTGAGGTCGACGGCCAGGGGTCACGACTGGACCTCTGCTACCTCGACAGTCTGAACGGCGCAGCCCTCGTGTCGCTCGTCGAGCTGGAACAGCGAATGGAGGACCCGGTGCTGAAGGACCGTATCGCGTCGGTGCGCGATCGGCAGATGGCGGCGATGCAGGCGCATCAATCGAAATGGCGCGGCTGGCGCTGGCGCGACACGCGGCGGCTGGATCGGGTTGAGCAGTTGATCGTCGCCCGCCCCCTGACGGCGCCGCTGTCCGGTCAACGCGATTGCGACGGGCGTCTGATCTCTCCGCCAACGCCGGTTTCAGCGCCTCCGCCGTCGCCGTCCTCCGCTCCCCCGTTGACCTCTCAAGCCGGAACCTGAACATGGCGATCATGAAGCGCACCGTCCTGGTCGTCGACGACGACCCGCATATCCGCGACCTCCTGACGTTCGCCCTCGACAAGGCCGGACTGGCGACGCGCGAGGCTGGTGACGGCGAGGCGGCCCTGGCCGCCATCGCCGAGCAGCAACCCGACCTCGTCATCCTGGATATCAACATGCCGCGCATGGACGGGATCGAGGTTTGCCGTCGCATCCGCGCACAGGGAGATCTGCCCGTCCTGTTCCTGTCGTCGCGTGACGACGAGATCGACCGGATTCTGGGCATCGAACTGGGCGCCGACGACTATGTGGTCAAGCCGTTCAGCCCGCGCGAAGTGGTGGCTCGCGTCGCGGCCATTCTGCGGCGCGTGAACATGTCGCCGCCGCCCCCGCCGCCAGGCGCGGTGCGGGTCGGCAGGCTGTCGCTGGACACGGACGGCTGGCGGGCGCGCTGGAACGACGCTGACGTGCCGCTGACCATCACCGAGTTCGGCATTGTCCGCGCCCTGGCCTCCGCCCCGCAGAAGGTCTTCACCCGCGACGCCATCATAGACCGCATCCACGGGCCGGGCTTCGCCCTGACCGACCGGACCATCGACAGCCATGTGCGCAACCTGCGCGCCAAGTTCGCGTCCATCGGCGGGGCGGACGTGATCGAGACCCGAGCAGGCGTCGGCTACCAGATGGGCCCCTGTCGCGGCGGCGAGGCGTGATCGCAGGCGCGGTCCAGGGACTGAGAGGCTTCGTGCGGGCGCACTGGCCGGCTCTGCGGTTGCGCACCATCCTTCTGTCGGTGCTGTTTTTTGCAGCCATCCTGCCGGGCGTCAGCGCCATCTTCCTGCGGGTCTATGAGAACACCTTGGTCCGTCAGACCGAAGCGGAACTGATCGCCCAGACGGCGGCGCTTTCGGCGGCGGCCGAGGCGATCTGGCCGGGCGCGCGCATTGCCATGCCCACCGAAGCCCAGCGCCGTGCGCCGGGCTACTACCATCCCGAACCAGCGCGCATAGACCTGCGCTCCAATACGGTTCTACCGCCACGCCCGCCTGCCCACGTATCAACGGTACCAGCCGATCCAGCGGCAGCCGTCGTGGCCGACCGTCTTGACCCGGTGATGGAGGAGACCAGCCGCACTACCCTGGCCTCCATCGTCCTGTTGGACCGCAACGGCATGGTCGTGCGCGGCCTGGGTCAGGGCGGAAGCTGGCGTGATCTGGCCGAAGTCGAGCGCGCGCTGGCGGGTGCGCCTGCGACCGTGCTGCGCCGCAACGCCGCCTATCAGCCTCGCTATTCGATGGAATGGCTCAGTCGGGCTTCAGGCCTGCGTATCCATCATGCCCGACCGGTAGTGGTGAACGGAAAGGTCGAGGGCGTCATCCTGACCTCGCGTTCGCCGCGCGCTCTGTTCAAGGGGATTTATCAGGACCGGGGCAAGATCCTGTTCGGGATTGTCGCGGTTCTGAGCCTGCTCAGCGGGCTGGCGGTGATGGTCTCGCGCGGCATAGCCCGTCCGATCGAGGTCCTGCGCCGCGCCGCGCGCGACGTGACGCATGGCGGAGGCGTCGTGCCGCCGCCGCCGCCCACGGCAGCGGTCGAGATCCGTGATCTGTACGAAGACTTTGGCCAGATGGCCGAGGCCGTGGAACGCCGCTCGCGCTACCTGCGCGACTTCGCCGCCGCCGTCAGCCATGAGTTCAAGACGCCCCTGGCCGGAATTCAGGGCGCCGTGGAACTGCTTCAAGACCACGGCGACGACATGGAGCCGGATCAGCGTCGCCGATTCCTAGGCAACATCGACGCTGACGCACGACGGCTGGCCGATCTGGTGACGCGGTTGCTGGACCTGGCGCGGGCCGACATGGCGCGCCCGGAAGCGGGCGCGGCGGTCGACCTGCGGCCGGTGGTGGCCCGGATCGCGGACGCTCTGAGCGCTGGCCTGAAGATCAGGGTCGATCTGCCTGACGGTCTGCCCTTGGTCGCTGTGCCGGAGGCCAGTCTGGAGATGGCCCTGACCATCCTGTTGGAGAACAGCCGACAGCTGGGCGCGACGGACGTGGAGATCGCCGCCCAGGCCGATGACGATCAATTTCGACTGACGGTGTCCGACAACGGTCCGGGCGTGGCTGAAGGCGACGCCAAACGTATTTTCGAGCCGTTCTTCACGACGCGCCGCAGCGAAGGGGGCGCAGGCCTCGGCCTGTCGATCGCCCAGGCGCTTCTGCGCGCGAACCGGGCCAACCTAGCATTGGTGAAAACGCGAGGCGGAGCGACGTTTGAACTGCTGCTGCCCCGATCAGACGACTAGACACAAATCTAAGGTCGCACCGGGCCATAGTCTGCGCGAGTGGAATCACCATCGTTTCCCGCGATGGGCAAAGTGACCTGCGAAAGGAATTCGTCTTCAAAGACGCGAGTTGGGCTGATGTTTCCGCCAGCTTTTTGGAAACCCTGAACCGATCCTTGGTCACCCTGAACATTTGGGCTGAATCCCCTTCAGATCTTGAACTTGCCACCGAGCTATCAGTTTGAGGAATGTCCGCAATGGGTCGATCTGCGACTTGGCTTCCGGCCGAAATGCGGACGTTCCGTCCCATCAAGCTGCCCACCAACCAAGGACAGATAGTTCTCAGGATCATCCACGTCGGCGCGGCTATCGGACGGAAGAACCAGACGCGGACTTCAAGCTGGGGGACGTGTCGTCCTACCCGGGCGACACCCGCCGTCGTCGCTCCGCGAACATAGTGATCCTCGGCCTTGAAGGAATAATAGGTCCCCTTGAAGGTCATCGGATAGTCGATGCAGGATCGGTGGCAACAGCGGTCCTGGTGAGTGGCTCCGTGCGGGCTGACGCAGATCGGGATAGCGTTAGCGTGGCATTCCGACCATTCTGTCAAAGAGGTAGTTCACGCCTACCCACAAGACGGTTGCTGGCAGAATGTTGCGCAGAAACTGCATGATGAAATCCAAGCTGAACGCAGGTGACGTGCCCCTGAGTTTTCATCCACGCGGAGCTAGAGTCCTCGGGTTAGTGATCCGCCTACGTTTTCTGGCGCCCTCGAAGCTGAAGTTTTCCGGCCAGACCGATGAAGGACCTGCTGGTGGTGGCGACCTATATCGTGGTGCTTTTCTCGGTCATCGCCCAGGCCGGCACGATTGCGGGCGTGGTCAGGCGAGTCTCTTCAGATAGGTCGCGACCTGACGCGGGCGCGAAGGAAGCGGGGGCGCCCGAGCCTCCCCTAGCGGAACCATTCATTTGGTGAACCGCTGATCCCCGGCGGGTCTGGCGATGGAGTCTTCCAGCTCGCTGGGCCGCTGAGGGCTGATCATGAAGACGTTGGAGCGCGCGGCCTTCGTATCGGGGCTGCGGCGCGAGGGGGCTGACCCGCATGACGGCGGCGAGTGATGTGATCGGCGATCTGGGCAAGCTCGACGACGCCAGGATTGTGGATATCGGCGGAAGCGTGCTGACGCTGGGCGGGCTGGTTTCGGCGGTCATCATCATCGCCGCCGCGATCGTCGTGTCCTGGTTCATCACGCGCGGCCTCCGCAGGCTGCGGCTTAAAGCGCAAAGGGGCGCGCAGGCTCTGTATTTGCTGGAGAAACTCACAGGCTACGCCGTGATCGTATTTGGGGTGATCGTGGGGCTGTCGTCGGCAGGTTTGAACCTGTCTTCTCTCGCGGTGTTCGCCGGGGCCATCGGCATCGGCGTGGGGCTGGGTCTTCAAGGCGTCGTGAAAGAGTTTGTATCCGGCATCTTCCTGATCTTCGATCGGATGGTGTCGGTGGGAGATTATGTCGAACTTGAAAGCGGGACGCGCGGCGCGATCGCCGAGATCGGCCCCCGGGCCACGCGTATCCGCACCAATGACAACGTCAACGTCATCATCCCCAACTCGCATCTGATCCAGGGGCCGGTCACCAATTGGACGTTGAAGGGCGACACCCGTCGCATCCACATTCCCTTTTCCGTCGCCTACGGCGCGTCCCGGGCAGAGGTGCGCGAGGCGGTGCTGGCCGCCGCCAACGCCTCGCCCTTCACCATGCCTGAGACCGACCAGAGAAAGAGCCAGGTCTGGCTGGTCGGGTTCGGCGACAGCAGCCTGAACTTCGAGCTTCTGGTCTGGCCCAGCCCTGAGGCGGTCAAGAGACCCGCAGCGATGCATGCGGCCTACACCTGGGCGATCGCTGACGCCCTGGACGCCGCGGGCATCGAGATTCCCTTCCCGCAGACCGACCTCAGGATCCGCAGTCTGCTTGGCCGAGAAGGCGATGATGCGCTCTCGGCCTTGGGGCTGGGCGACCATCTTTCTGCACCGCAGGCGAAGTCTTCCGCACCGACGGTTGACGCGGCGCCGGCCGTCAACGATGCGGCGGCTGATCTATTGACGTCTCAGCCCGACCCGATCGAAAGGCCCGATGACTAGATGAAGGCGCGCTTGCTTCGTTTCATTCAGGATGTGACGGACGCCTTCTGGGCCCTGCCCGCCTTGATCGTCGTGGCGCTCGCGGGGCTTGGCGTCCTGGTGGTTGATATCCAGTTGCTGGGGCGACTGCCCGGCTGGATACCCGAAACCTGGACCTACGGCGGCGGCGATACCGGCGCCCGCACGCTGCTGGGCGCGATCGCGTCCTCGACCATCGGCGTGGCCGGGACCCTGTTCTCGATCACCATCGCCGCGCTGACGCTGGCTTCGAGCCAGATGGGGCCTCGGTTGTTGCGCAACTTCATGCGCGACCGGGGAAACCAGATGACCTTGGGCGTCTTTCTCGGCGCCTTCGCCTATGCTCTCGTGGTGCTGCGCTCCGTGCGAGGCGGGGAGGACACCGCCTTCGTCCCGGCGCTGGGCGTCACGATCGGACTGGTGTTGGCGGGGGCCTGCGTCGCCCTGCTGATCTATTTCATCCATCACGTGGCCAACCGCATCAATGTCGACACCGTCATCGACCTGGTTCACGACGACATGGTGCGGGACATGGAGCGGTTGACGCTGGACGAACCGTGCCGTGAATATCCGGATCCTGTCGACTGGGGCAGCGCGCCCAAGGTCTGCCTTCGTCAGGCGGGCTATCTCCAGCAAACCGACACGGGCGCCTTGGCGGATTGGGCGGAAACCCATGGGTGTGTCGTTCGCTTGTTAAAGCGGCCGGGCGAGTTCGTCTTCCCCCATGCGCCTTTCGCCCTTGTTTCGCACGAATTAGAGGAGGCCGAAGCGGCGATCTGGGGCAGGGTGGCGCTGAGCCGCAGGGGCGGATCTCCGGCTGACTTCACCTTTCCTGTCGCCCAGTTGGTCGAGGTGGCCGTGAGAGCGCTCTCGCCGGGCGTCAACGACCCGAGGACGGCGATCAGCGTGCTCAATCGTCTGGGCGCGGCGCTGGCCTGGCTGGCGCCGCGCCATCTTCACAACGGGGTTTATGAGCAGGACGGCGTGGTCCGGCTCTATGTGCCGACGCTGGACTACGCCGCCCTGGCCGGCGTGATGTTCGACATGATCAGACAGAACGCCGGGACCTCGCCGACGGTTCTCATCCACCTGATGACCGTCCTGACCGCCGTCGCCGCGGTCGAGACCGACCTGCATCGTCTGAACGTTCTGCGGCGCCAGGCGCGTATCGCCGATGAGCAGGGGCAGGCCCTGTTTGTCAACGAAAACGACAAGGCCGTACTGGCGACCGCCTACGCCGACTTCCTGGCCACAGCAGCATAGTCGCCTTGAAGCTCCGCATCGGCAAGCCGCTCACTTCGCGGCGGTCAGGCGCTAGAAGGGAAAGAAGATCGGGATCGCGATCACGCCGACCCGGAAGAAGTCCATGTATTTGTACCGGCCGGCCTTTACGCTCAGGACAGGGGTTGGTGCGTGAAGCCCTTGACGCTGCTCATCGGGCGGGCGTCGCGGCTGATCTCCACGTCGCTCTCCACATAGGCGATCAGCAGATGGGCCAGATCGCTCAGGGCGCTTTCGTGAATCCTTTCGTACCCGTGGCTGGCGTCGATGCCGAAGGCGAGCAGGGCGGTGCGAATGTCGGCGCCCGACTCCAGGGCGGAGGCCGAGTCAGAGCGGTAGTAGCGGAACACGTCCTTCTGATGCGCAATGCCGTGATCGCGGGCCAGTTGGGCCAGCTTGCGCGACAGGTGCCAGTCGAAGGGACCAGTCTGATCGGCCATGGCGATGGTGACGCCGAACTCCGAGGAATTCTGGCCCGGCGCCGTCGTGCCGTTGTCGACCGTGACCATGGCGGCCACGTCCGGAACCAGGACCGAAGAGGCGCCCAGGCCGACTTCTTCGGCGATCGTGAACAGCCACCACGTATCGACAGTCGGCATGCGCTCTTCGCGAACCAGGCATTCCAGCGCCGCCAGAAGGACAGCCACGCCCGCCTTGTCGTCCAGATGGCGCGAGACGATGTAGCCTGTGTCGAGGAACTCGGGCTGCGGGTCGATGGCGACGATGTCGCCGATATCGACGCCGAGCTTCAGCGTGCCGTCGCGGTCGTGCGTGACGGCGTCGATGCGCAGCTCCACATTGCGCCAGTTGACCGGCTGGCTGTCGATCTCGGTGTTGAAGGTGTGACCCGAAGCCTTGAGCGGCAGGATCGTGCCCCGCCAGGCGCCGCCTTCGGAGAAGATGGTGCAGCGGGCGCCTTCGGCGAAGCGCGAGGACCAGTGACCGATGGGCACCACCTCCAGCCGACCGTTGGCTTTCACCTGCTTGACCTGGGCCCCCAGGGTGTCGACGTGGGCGACGACGGCTCGCGCCGGCGTGGCGTCCCGGCCCGGCAGACGGGCGCGGATCGCGCCGCGACGAGTCATTTCATAGTCAAGGCCGAGCCGTTCCAACTCTCGGCACAGCAGGCGGACGGCTTCATCGGTGTAGCCCGTGGGGCTGGGCGTGTTCAGCAGGTCGGCAAGGCGGGCCTTGAGGTAGGCGTGGTCGATAACGGGATCGGGCAAGTTGTCTCCTTCTGGTGCGCGTCTAGACGGTGCTGCGCGATGAGCCGGACGCGGAGGCGGGGAACAGCAGGTCGATGAAACGTTCAGCCGTGGGCTGGGGTTCATGGTTGGCCAGGCCCGGGCGCTCATTGGCTTCGATGAAGGCGTAGTCGGGCTGGTCGGGCGCCTTGACCATCAGGTCGATCCCGGTGACCGGGATGTCGATGGCGCGAGCCGCCGCAATCGCCGCGTCCACAAGGACCGGGTGCACGATGTCGGTCACATCGTGAATGGTGCCGCCCAGATGAAGGTTGGCGGCCTTGCGCACCATGACCTCGACGCCCTCCGGGGCTACGTCGTCGAGGGCGAACCCGGCTTCGGCCAGCGTGCGCTCGGTTTCGGCGTCGATGGGAATGCGGGACTCGCCGCCGGTGGCGGCGCTGCGGCGACGGCTCTGGAGTTCGATCAGTCGGCGAATGCTCGTCTGCCCGTCGCCGATCACACGGGGCGGACGGCGCACCGCGGCGGCGGCCAGCTGGAAGTCGATGATCACCAGGCGCAGATCCTCGCCCTGGACCTGTTCTTCGATCAGGACGTCGCTGCAGATCCGCCGCGCGCCGATGAGGGCCGTCTGAACCTCGCTCATGGTCTTCAGGCCGACGGCGACGCCCTGTCCCTGCTCGCCGCGCGCCGGTTTGACCACCACCCGGCCATAGTCGGCCAGCGCCGCGTCGATGGCGGAAGGGCTGTCGGGCGGGATGGAAGCGGGGGTGCGAACCCCGGCTGCGGCCACGATGCGACGGGTCAGCCGTTTATCGTCGCAGATGCTCAGGGCCACGGCCGAGGTCAGCTCGGACAGGCTTTCACGGCAGCGCACGGTGCGACCGCCCCAGGTCAGGCGGAACAGGCCGCCGTCCGCGTCGATGACCTCGGTGGCGATGCCGCGCCGACGCGCTTCATCCACGATCAGGCGGGCATAGGGGTTCAGGTTTTCATCGTCCGGAGGGCCGGTGAAAAGGGCTTCGTTTATGGGGTTCTTGCGCTTGATCCCGAAGAAGGAGACGCGGCGAAAACCCAGTTTTTCGTAGAGGGCGATGGCCTGCACGTTGTCGTGCATGACCGACAGGTCCATGTAGGCCAGCCCCTGCGTTCGGAAGTGTTCGGCCAGACGCCGGACCAGGGCTTCGCCTATGCCGGGCTGACTGGCCTGGGGCGCGACCGCCAGGCACCACAGCGAAGATCCGCCTTCCGGGTCGTTTACGGCGCGGGCGTGGTTCACGCCCGTCACGGTCCCGATCACATCGCCGGTGACGGCGTCCTCGGCGACGAAGTAGGTCAGGCTTCGGTCGTCCCGACGAGACCAGAGAAAGCCTGGGGGCGTCTGGACCATCCGGCGGGCGGCGTAGATCCGGTTGATCGCCTCGGCGTCCTGTTCAGAACCCAGGCGGCGGATGGAAAAGCCGCGCGGCTGGCGTCGGCTGGGTCGGTAGACAGCGAGGTCCAGCCGATAGGTGTGCGACGGGTCCAGGAAGACTTCTTGGGGGGCCTGGGCCAGCAGGACGTGGGGGTTGCGGACATAGAAGGCGATGTCGCGCCGGTCCGGGGCCTCGGCGCGCAGGGCGTCGATCAGGGGCGCGGCCGTCTCGAAGGTCTGGGCGAATAGCAGCCGTCCCCAGCCGCAATCGACGATCGCGTCCGCCGCCATGGCCTCGCCGTCCTGACCCTGGATCAAGGGCTTGAGGCTCTCGTGGCGAAGCCGTTTCAGCCTGTGGGCCTGGGAGCGGGCTGGACGGGGATCAGAGGCCATGGTTCTGCATCCACATTTCGAGGACCACGACCTGCCACAGTTCCGAACCGCGCAGCGGCGTCAGGCGGCTGGTGGGGTCGGCGAACAGGGCGTCTAGATAGGTCTGGTCGAACAGACCACGGTCACGGGCGGCCTGATTGGTCAGGGCTTCGCGCACCATTTCGAGATAGGGGCCCTGGATGTATTTCAGGGCGGGCACGGGGAAGTAGCCCTTCTTGCGGTCGATGACCTCTGGCGGGATCACCAAGCGCGCGGCCTCCTTCAGCACGCCCTTGCCGCCTTGAGCGAGCTTGTGTTCGGGCGGGATACGGCCTGCCAGCTCGACCAGTTCGTGGTCGAGGAAGGGCACACGCGCCTCCAGGCCCCAGGCCATCGTCATGTTGTCGACCCGCTTGACCGGGTCGTCGGCCAGCATGATCTGGCTGTCCAGGCGCAGGGCCTTGTCCACCGGCGTGTCGGCGCGACCTTGGGCGAAATGGGCCTCGACCAGGGCGCGGCTGACGTCGGTGTCGGCCATATAGGCGCCGTTCAACTGAGTTTTCAGGACAGCGTGGCTGCGGTCGAAGAAGGCCTTTGCGTAGGTCTCGACCGGGTCGGTCGTCGACAACATCGGCGGGTACCAGTGGTAGCCGGCGAAGATCTCGTCGGCCCCCTGGCCGGACTGAACCACCTTGATGTGTTTCGAGACCTCCTGGCTCAGCAGGTAGAAGCCGACATTGTCATAGCTGACCATGGGCTCCGACATGGCGCCGATGGCGCCGGGCAGGGCCTCCATCAACCGGGCGTGCGGCACGAAGATCTGGTGATGGTTGGTTCCGTAGTGTCTGGCGATCAGGTCGGAATAGGCGAACTCGTCGCCCTTCTCGCCGTTGGCGGCCTCGAAGCCGACGGAGAAGGTCATCAGGTCCTTCTGACCCAGTTCGGCCAGGAGGCCGACGATCAGACTGGAGTCCACACCCCCCGACAACAGAACGCCGACCGGCACGTCGGCCACCATGCGGCGCTTCACCGCCTCGCGCAGGGAAGCCAGGACCTGGTCGCGCCAGTCCTCGGCTGTCATGCCGGCGTCCTCGGGGCGACGGGTCATGTCGGCTTGCCAATACAGGCGATCACGCGACGTGCCGTCGGCCTCGATGACGCGGATCGTCGCGGGAGGGAATTTCTTGACGCCCTTGAGCAGGGTGTGGGGCGGCGGCACGACCGCGTGGAAGGTCATGTAGTGGTGCAGGCCGACCGGGTCGATCGTGGTGTCGATATCGCCAGCCGCCAGCAGCGCCGGCAGGGTCGAGGCGAAGCGCAGGCGCTTGCCCTTCTCGGCCAGATAGAGCGGTTTGATGCCGAATCGGTCACGCGCCATGACCGTGCGGCCGCTGTCACGCTCGTGCAGGACGAAGGCGAACATGCCCTTGAAGCGTTCGACGCAGGTCTCGCCCCAGGCCTTCCAAGCCTTGATGATGACCTCGGTGTCGCCCTCGGAAAAAAAGCGGTAGCCGAGACCCTGCAACTCGCGTCGGAGTTCAGGATAGTTGTAGAGGCAGCCGTTGAAGACCAGGGTGATCCCGAGCTCGGGATCGACCATGGGCTGCTGGGCCTTTTCAGACAGATCGATGATCTTGAGGCGGCGATGACCCAGTCCGACGGAACCCCGCAGAACGATCCCGGAGCCGTCAGGCCCTCGCGGCGCCAGGGCCTCGGTCATGCGTTGCAGGGCGTCGGCGTCTACGGGACGCCCGTCGTGATTGATCTCGCCGCTCAGGCCGCACATAGGCTGTCCTTGTACTGTGAATGCAGCGTGCACAAATAGTTAGCACACTAAGGAATTCAACCCTGATGGATCCGATCCTCAGCCCGCACCCGGTTCCCCGACCGGAACGCCCCGCCGATCCGACCGCCTCCCTGGTGCGGTCCATGCGGCGCATCGCCCAGGCGATTGACGTCCGCTCGCGCGAAATCGCTCGGCTGTCGGGGCTGACCTTGCCGCAACTGATCGTGCTGCAATCCGTGCGTTCTCTCGGGGAGGTGACCACCCAGGCCATATCGCGAGATGCGGCCATGTCGGCGCCGACGGTCGTCGGCGTTCTGGACAAGCTGGAGGCGAAGGGGCTGGTGGTCCGCTATCGCTCGACGCGGGATCGTCGCGTGGTCCACGTCCGCACGACAGAGGCAGGCCAGGCCGCCCTTGCGGACTCGCCCGACCTCCTAGGCGACGGCTTCATCGCCGCCTTCGGCCAACTGCCCGTCGAACGGCGCAGGGATCTGGCGGAGGCTCTGGATGTTTTGGCGGGCTTCATGGTCGGAACAGCCCCCCAGGGTTGAGAGCGGGGTGCGGTCGGCCTTTCTTGCTGGGGATTTCGCCGAGTCTTGGGCTTGAGATCGTTTTCGGCTTCGGGCGCGGTTTTCGAGTCAAGCGATAATCGTGCTTGAGCTCCGGTCAGCGATTATCTCAGAATATCTCGATCGGCCTCGTCGATAGCGCGACCGTGGGGCTCAAAGGCAGGCCTTGCCGTATTTTGAGGGCCGCGCCGTCGCCGCAGGACATCTGATGGCGGCGCCTGTTTTTACTGCATCGCACAATAAGTTTATCTCAGCTTCGCCTTACCCAAACTATGGTTCCGCTGCGGTCTGTCTTGAGGCGGCTGCATAGGCGCCGCATCGGCGATGCCACCACCATCGCGCCTGGCTGGGGTCGGGCGTCTGCGCACCTGTGAAACGATCGTCCGTCGGCGCCTGGCGCGGCGCGGTCTGATGCGGCGTGCGCCCATGGCGGCGCGCCTGGCGCGTCAGAACAAGACAGGAGCGCTGACCAGCGTGGATGTAATTCAACTTCACCAATTGGGCGGCCCGCTGACGGTCGCCCTTCTGGCGGTCTTCTTCGGCGGGACCATGCTGGTCTCCATGGCCATCAGCCGCCGCAAGGAAAATGCAGACGACTACATGACGGCCGGCAACAGCATCGGGCTGGGCATATCGGCGGCCTCGATGACGGCGACCTGGATCTGGGCGGCGTCGATGTACGCCTCGGCCACGTCCGGCTACACCTACGGCCTGTCTGGCCCCATCCACTATGGACTGTGGGGCGCGTTGATGATCCTGTTCATCTACCCCTACGG
Source organism: Brevundimonas sp. P7753 (assembly GCF_013386595.1). Taxonomy (NCBI): domain Bacteria; kingdom Pseudomonadati; phylum Pseudomonadota; class Alphaproteobacteria; order Caulobacterales; family Caulobacteraceae; genus Brevundimonas; species Brevundimonas sp. P7753. The sequence continues at coordinate 34,085 of NZ_JACARP010000015.1, forward strand.
CAAGCGGATACGGGCCGTGGCGCCCAAGGCCCATACCCTGGCCGAGGTCATGTACGCCCGGCACGGACGCTCCAGTCAGTTGATGCTGGCCAGCTCGAACATCCTCGGCAGCGTGATCAGCCTGACGTCCAACTTCATCGCCGGGGGGGCGCTGATCGCCATGCTTTCGCCCTTCAGCTTCAGCCAGGGGATCGCCGTGCTCGCCGGCGGCGTCCTGCTCTATACGCTGTGGTCGGGATTCCGGGCTTCAGTGCTGACGGACTTCATTCAGGTCTGCGCCATGCTGGGCGCTGTGGTCATCATCATCCCGGCGGTCTTCTTCGCCGTCGGCGGGCCGGCTGTCTTTGTAGAGGGCGCGGCCAATGTGACGCCTCAGCAGGGCTCCTTCTTTTCATCGGACGCCTTCTTCAACCAGGGCGCGCCCTACATCGCCGCCGTCCTGGCCTATGCGATCGGCAACCAGACCATTGCGCAGCGGCTGTTTGCGGTGCGCGAAGACCTGATCAAGCCGACCTTCATCACCGCCACCATCGGCTATGGCGCCACCGTCATCGGCGTCGGCATGCTGGGCGTGGTGGCCCTCTATGTCGGGATCACGCCGATGGACGGGGACGTCAACAACCTCATACCCCAGCTGGCAGGAACCTATCTGGGCCCGGTTCTGCTCAGCGTCTTCTTCATCATGATCATCGGGTCTCTGGCCTCGACCGCCGACTCGGACCTGTCGGCCCTGTCGTCCATCATGATGGCGGACGTCTATGGCCGACGCGGCGCGGGCGTGAAGGCAAATCCCCGGATCATGCTCCTGATCGGACGGGTCACGATGGTCCTGGCCACTGCCGCCGCCCTCTATTTCGCCGGCGGGCGCATGAACATCCTGGACCTTCTGGTCCTGGTGGGCGCCATCTGGGGGGCGCTGGTCTTCCCGGTCATCGCCAGCTTCTATTGGGACAAGGTCAGCAACCGGGCTTTCACCCTGTCGGTCCTGTCCGCCCTGATTCTGTTCGTGCCCGTGCGGTTCGGCTGGTTCCCGATGGAAGGCCTGACCGGCTACGCCTTCGACGTCCTGGCCGTGGTCGGCGTTGGCGTAGTGGCGGGGCTGATGACCTTCGGCTTCTTCGGACTGAAGCCAGCCCGGATCGTCGGCGTGATCGCGGCCCTGGGCGTCGCGCCTTTCGCGATCGGCTTCCTGCACGACTACGCCGTGCTGAGCAGTTCGCTGATCGCCTATGCCGTCAGCACGATCGTCTGCGTCCTGCTGTCGTTCCGCAATCGCGCGGCCTTCGACTTCGATCTGATCGCCGCCCGTACCGGCGACTTCGACATCGCCCCGTCTTCCGCCTCTCGATAGGAGATTTCCATGAGCGCCTTCTGGCTCACCGCCTATGTCCTAGTCTGGCCCGTCATTGTTGCAGCGGTCCTCTACTTCATCGCCAGCGCCTTCTTCCGGGAATGGCGCGAAGCGCGGCGCAAGGGCGTGCCGCTGATCTGACGCGGTTATCAGCTCTCGCCTCGACCATGACCACGACTGCCCAGGTTCCTGCCATGCTTGATTTCAGCGCCATGCGCGATCGCCTGGAGGCCTTCCCACTCGCAGAAATGCTGATCGGGCTCTGCCTCCTCGTCTTCATCGCCTTCGTCGCGGACTTCATCGTCCGCCGCGTTCTTACCCGCGTGGGGCTGGGTTTGGCGGGGCGGGCGGTTCACGACCTCGATGTGCTGCTCCGGCCCGTGGTCCACAGCGTCTCGCGCGTGGTCCCCGCCATCGTGGTCCATCGCGCCATAGGCGGCGTGCCGCATTTGCCGCCCGGCGTCGTCACTCTGGTCCAGAACGTCGCCAGCGCCTTCATGATCGTGACGGTGGCCATCGCCATTGGCGCTGCGCTCGAGATGGCCAACGCCCTCTACGCTCGATCCCCAGGCGCCCATCGCCGCAGCATCAAGGGCTATCTGCAGGTCCTGAAGATCGTCATCTATGCGGTCGCCACCATCCTGGTGATCGCTGCCCTGATCGACCGCTCTCCGCTGCTGTTGTTGTCGGGGCTGGGCGCCCTGGCGGCGGTGCTGATGCTGGTGTTCAAGGACACCATCCTGTCGCTGGTCGCCTCGGTGCAGTTGAACTCCAACGACATGCTGCGCGTCGGCGACTGGATCGAGATGCCCCAGGTCAACGCCGACGGCGATGTCATCGACATCGCCCTGCACACGGTCAAGGTTCAGAACTGGGACAAGACCATCACCACCATTCCGACGTGGCGGCTGATCAATGAATCCTATCGAAACTGGCGCGGAATGCAGGAAAGCGGCGGGCGGCGTATCAAGCGCTTCCTTTTGATCGACCAGACCAGCGTGCGGTTCCTGGAGGCCGCGGAGCGAGAGCGGATGCGTCGCTTCCTGCTGATCGACGACTACCTGGCCGAAAAGGCCGAGGAGATGGCCGACTGGAACGCCAAACTGGTCCAGGCGGGACGCGATCCTGTCAATATGCGCAGATCCACCAATATCGGGGCCTTCCGCGCCTATGTGCAGAACTATCTCGAGAGCCACCCGCGTATCCGCCAAGACATGACCTTGCTGGTGCGCCAGTTGCAGCCCACCGAGGCGGGCTTGCCGCTGGAAATCTACGCCTTCACCGCGACCGTGGCCTGGGCGGACTACGAGGCGATCCAGGCCGACATCTTCGACCATCTGCTGGCGATCCTGCCGGAATTCGGCCTGCGCCTGTTCCAGCAACCGGCCGGCGCCGACTTCCGGTCAGGCCGGGCCGGCGCCGGGTTGACTGAGGGCCGGCAGGAGCGGGAGATGGTCTGAGCTTGCTCCGAAAGTCGGGCGACCGTCGTCCGGCGTCACCGCTTTAGACCGCCTGGGCGCCTTCCCGACGGACTTCATGTCCTCGATGTGTAGGTCGATAAGTTCGCCGAACGTGCGAAGCCGCGCTGACCGCGAGGGGGCAGGGACCTAGCCGCGATCAATCCGACCTTCGGCTTCGGTGGCCCACCGGCGCGCGTCATCGCGTTTGAGGAAGGTCTCGCTTATATAGCGACCCTTCCGTCTCACCTGGACCCGCCACGTTCCTGACGGGAGTTTCGAGTACGTCGCCATTTCGTGTGCGCTCTGTGTGCACTGAGGTGTCGAAAATCCGGAAAAAACGTCGCAACACGTCGCAAATTCGAGTGCACACGCTGCCTGCCAACTTTTTGATCCTGCTAAAAAAATGTCTATAAACCAAGCTCATAGACTGTCCGTGGCGCCCATGATGGATGGTGATGATTGTGGTGCATAATCAGTAAGTTGTTGGTCGGCGTGTGCAAAATTTGCACACGTAGTTCTGCTTTTCTTTCTTTTTCGTTCTCGCTATCGGCCGCGTTCTGGTTCGCCAACGGCATCGGTTTTTCTCACTGACCGCGCCTCGTACGCTGTCACTAGCGAAGGGCGAGAAAGCAACCTAGCGACGCGAGCCTGGGGCGCTGCGCATCTAACGATCAGATTGTTTGATGCTCACCCTGCCAAGCGGGTGTCGTTGCTGGCGGCGAGATTGAGCGTTTGGCGATACGTGTTCGAGTCATTCCGGGCGCATCGCTGCTGATCCTACTCCATGGTGCGCAAGCGTCCGATTGTGCCGCCGGCTGCGCGCCTTGGAGCAGACCTTCTGAAAGTCTAAGAGGAGTACGTAGCGGACCCGGTCCTTGCTCGCGATGAGCATCGCCCCATGCCGGTTCGCGGTCTTCCAGCAGAAGTAGAGTCCCGCGGCAGCGATAAGCAGCGCTGCGAGTCCTACACCGACTCCCTTCATGCATTGAGAAGGTTGCTTTCGGCAGGCGCGGCAGAGCCCGCAGAATCGGCAGAGCCGAATTCGACAAAGCGAATTGAACCGGCGGCTGACAACGCGTCACCTATAGGCCGATGATACAGTCCGCGCCCCTCTTGAAAAAGATCGATGCAAGGGCGCTCGATGGCTACTTGGTCGTTTCCGCGCAGGCGGGAGATCGGGTGGCCTATGAGCGTCTTGCTCGGCGATGGGACCGTCGCCTTGTCGCGCATGCGTGGCGGTTGACGGGGGACATGGACCTGGCACGCGATGTCGCTCAATCCGCCTGGATCGAGATCGCGAAGGGACTCGCTGGATTGAGGGATGAGGTCGCCTTTCCCGCCTGGGCCTATCGAATCGTGACCCGCCGATGCGCCCGGGCGATCGGGCGACGGCAGCAGGATCGCGTCTTGGCCCAGGCTCTCGCTAGTGAGGCTCTGGCAGACCCAGTCGAGCCAAGAGCATTTGACGCGCCGCCGCTGACTGCCGCAATCCGCGCACTACCGGCCTCTCAACGTGCGGCGGTCGGTCTCTTCTATTTCGAGGAATTGAGCGTTGCCGAGACGGCTGCTGCGCTCGACGTTCCGGTGGGCACGGTCAAGACCCGCCTGATGCATGCCCGACGCGCGCTGCGCGCGGTGCTGGAAGGAGAAGGCCATGCGTAGCCTTGACCAGGATATAGACGCCGCCCTGCGCGCCGAAGAACGTGATCTGCTGCGACAGATCGAGCAGGAACCGGGCCATATCGACCAGTTGGTCGCTGTAATAGGCGGGCGGTCGGGCTGGGTCAGCATTGTCCTGTTGATCGCCCAATCTCTGCTCTTCGTCGCTGGTGTCTGGGCAGCCTGGAACTTCTTTCACGCGACGGACAGCTTGTCGGCCCTAAGGTTCGGCCTGCCCGCCAGCGTCCTCCTCATCATGGCGCTCATGATCAAGCTGGCGATGTGGCCGACGCTGCACGCCTATCGGATGCTCCAGGCCCTGAAGCGCATCGAGTTGATGCTCGTTCGCACGCGAGACGGCGCCAGTGATGAGTGACGCGGCAAAGCCGGGCGAGGAAGCCCGGAGTGCACGTCGAGCAGTATTGGAGGGCTCTTTGGCTGGCCTGGCGGCTAACCGGCACCCACCGGACGGCCAGCGTGGTCAGTGACCGTGTATGGGCGGTCGTGATCGGCCGATCTGATCCCTAAATTTGCGGTTTTCGAGCGGGCTGCTGACCTGTGTCGTGAGGCCTACACAGAAGGCTCACGACGCAGGTCAGCAGGCCGAAGAGCAGCGTCGCGGCGACGGCGCTGGAATCCGATTACGCTGGGCACGCGACGGCGCGCCAGCGGCTGGCCCGCCAATGCGCCCCGCGATGTCGGGGCTTCGCTTGGAAAGCAGCGTCCTTGTCAGCTATCGAGAGGCTTCCTTGTCTTGCTTGTTGATCTAGCCATGACCGTAAAACCCGCTGCATCCATGCTCTTCGTCGTGTCCGCTCTCTTGTCGGCTTGCACTGGCGTGGCCCCTGTCCCGCAGGGCGGCGCAGCGCTCAAGGTCGCAACCTGGAACCTTGAGCATCTGGCCGAGCTGAACGCCCAGGGATGTAGACCTCGTAAGGAGGCGGATTACGCCCTCCTGCGCCGTCACGCCGATGCCCTGGGAGCGGATGTCATCGCTCTCCAGGAGATTGAGAACCAAACGGCGGCTGAGCGGGTCTTCGAGCCGGAGAAATACGATGTCGTCATGTCGACCCGTCCGGCAGGCGAACGGGGGCCGGAATGCCGGGGGCTTCCAGGACGTCACATCCAGAACCAGGCCGTCGGCTTCGCCATCCGCAAAGGCGTGGCCTGGTCGCGCAACGACGACCTTTCGGCTCTGGCGCTCGGCAACCCCAACCTACGTTGGGGCGTCGACATCACCGTCGCCAACGGGCGGCCCTTGCGACTGCTGGCAGTCCACCTGAAGTCCGGATGCAATTCAGGCCGCGCCTCGACGGATCCTGATTGCCCCGTGCTGTTCGACCAACTCCCGGTCCTGGAGGCCTGGGTCGATGATCGAGCTCAGGCCGGCGAGGCCTTTGTCGTTCTGGGCGACTGGAACCGGCGCATGGCGAGCCGGGGCGATGCCTTCTTCGACGGGCTCAATGACGGAGAGCCGGCGGCGGCGTCATTGAGCCTCGCCGGCGGCGATCGTTCGGCGGCCTGCAAAGCGCGCTACCGTGAGTTCATCGACTTCATCGTCGTGGGGGTGGAAGCCGCTAAGCGTCTAGAGCCTGGGTCGTTTGAAGAATATGTCTATGACGCTCCGGAGGCCGACCACCCTTCGGATCACTGCCCCATTTCGGTGCGTCTGCGGAGGTGAGGACTGAGGCGGTTGACCGCGCCCAGGTCGAATTCAGCCGCAGGATTCAACCTGTTCGGATTGCGCGCGCCCGCCGCCGAAATGCGGCCGCGATAGCCTCACGCATGGGTTTCGGTCTCAAATCGCTGTCAAAAGGCAGGCCGCGATTGAGGCCGGGGCCGGATCCGTCTCGCCAGGCCTGAGGAAAACGGGCCATGTCCTCGTCCGTGAGATCGAGCCAGGAGTGTCGATCGGTGATGCCCCAGGTGATCACCCCCTTGACGGCAGGGTGATCAAGGGCGGCGTCGAGATACTGGCCGACGTGTGCGGCGACCCGCTGATCGCGAACGGCGGGCGTCTCCACCAGGTCCCGCTCTCGCACATCGAGCTCCGTGATGACGATCTCAAGACCCATGCCTGCGACTTCCGCCAGGAAATCAGCCAGGGCGCGTTGGGAAAAAGGGCTCTTCTGCAGGTCGAGATGGCCCTGGACGCCAAGGCCGTGAAGCGGCGCGCCGGCGCTCAGCAACTTTTCCAGTAAGCGGAGCATGTGCCGTCGCCGATCCCGTTCGGCTGGGATGTCATAGTCCAGGCCGTATTCGTTGATGAGGAGCCTGGCGTTCGGCGCGGCGGCGGCGGCCTCTTCCAGCGCCTTCTGGATATAGTCCGGCCCGAACGCCTTCAGAAAGACGCTCCCTCTAAGGCCGTCGTCTCTGAAACCGGGATCCAGAGGTTCATTGACCACCTCCCAGTATTTGATATCGCGCCCGTAGCGCTCAATCGTCGACCGGATGTGGCTGGCGACAATCCTCCAGTCCGGTTTCTCGCCCAAGGCGTCCTGCACCCATCGAGGGACGCTCAGGTGCCAGAGCAGGGTATGGCCGTGGAGCGACTTGCCCATCCCGCGGACGAGACCCGCGTAATCCTCCATCCGCTGATGATCGATTTCTGTGACCAGGTGATCCCAGTTCAGCTCCATCTCCGGAACGATCAGAGCGCATTCTCTTTCATAGAGGGGCCTTACCGGGGATCCAGGCTGAATTTCCGAACGAAAGGCCGCAGCGCCGAAGAAAAGACCCGCCGCTCCGGCGAGCTCCTGCAAGGGGGGGCGTCTGGACGGGAAATCCTTGCGGGACTGACCGCAGGCTGATGTCCCCGGGAATAGCAGGGCTGCGCCCGCGAGGCTGACGGCGTGGCGACGATTGATCATGGCGCGACGCCGTGATGCGGGTGCGTCTGGGCCGTTGATCGCCATATCAGTACCTCTTCAGCAGGACTGTGAAGCTGCAAGCCGGGAGCTAATCTTCCGGCCATCATCCGAGAAGGCTAGCGTGGGCGTGTCATAACCGGAGTCTATTGGACGCACGATCGTCGAACGTCGGGTTTCCAATCTTGAAGGCTGACGGGGCGAAATCGGTTCCAGTAACGTGTACGCTCGGACCGGACGCGCTCCATCGGCGCAACCCCTATCGCCGTCGCCCTTGAATGTCGGGGCTGTCCGGGGCACAATCCAGTTTCCCGTAGGACTCTGTTAGAGTGGCTACCCTGGGCGCCCATCCCCCAGGATTTCGATTCAGCTGTGCTGATCGACTGGCAAGGCGCGTTGACGGGACGTGCGGCCAGTTGCACAAATCTGGTCTTGTGATGGAAATCCATCGATTGCGCCTTCGCGCGTTCGGTTGGGCGTGCGCCCTTCCTGAACGCTTAGCGCCTGCTTCGAATCCAGCCGCGGCGTGGGCGCGTGGTCTTGCGCCGACCCGGTCTGATCGCCTGCAGTCGCGATGTCCGGGGGCATGGGGTGAGCCTGACCTTCAGGCTTTGACCCGTGATCACCCTGGCCGAGAGGCTGGTCCTTCTCGATATGGGAGCCGGCGCCCGGTTCTCCACCGCGTTGCGCTTTCCGCCACCGGTGGGTTGTTCCTGGTGGGGCGTCGCGCGGGCCAGAACGCTCAATGAGCGGCGGACGAATGCCGTCCTTGCGGCGCGCCCCGGCGCGGGCCGAGATGTTTCAATCCCTGTCTGCACGGTGTCGCAGAGCCCCAAAAGGCGGTTGCCTATGAGTCTTTCCGTGCGTCTCGCAGCGATGCTCGTCTTCCTGTTGAGCCTGACGGTTGCGTCGGCGGCCCAATGCGCGCAGGGCGGTCCGGAGCGATATGCGGCCCTGGTCATGAATGCAAAGACAGGAGAAATCCTGTTTGACCGCCACGCCCGGGAGACCCGGTATCCAGCTTCGATCACCAAGGTGATGACCCTCTACATGGTGTTTGACGCCCTGGAGCAGGGCCGGTTGTCGCTGGACGATCAGGTGCGCATGTCCGTTCGGGCCGCGTCCCAGCCGCCTTCCAAGCTTGGCCTTGCGGCAGGTCGGAGTCTTTCAGTCGAAGAAGCCATCCAGGCGCTCGCCGTGCGTTCCGCCAACGACGTCGCCGTGGCTCTCGCGGAACATCTGTCCGGCTCGGTCGAGGCCTTCGGCCGGGCATCGACGCTGCGAGCGCACGAGCTCGGCATGGTTCAGACCACCTTCGTCAATCCTCACGGTCTTCCCGATCCGCGACACGTCTCGACGGCGCTGGACCTGGCGCTCCTGAGTCATGCTGTCTGGCGCGATTATCCTCAGTATTATCGGTACTTCGGACAGGACAGCTGGTCCTTCGAAGGGCGGGTCATCCGGACGACAAATGGTCTGCTGTCTACCCATCCTGACGTGGATGGCATCAAGACGGGATTCACCCGGGCCTCCGGCTATAATCTGGCTGCCTCCTCTATTCGGGGGGACTTGCGTTTGATCACGGTCGTGCTCGGAGGGCGTACCTCGGCCAGCCGTAACGCTCATGTCAGCGCCTTGATGGCCACAGGGTTTGACGCCGAAGCTGCGAAGTCCATGGGCCATGTCGGAACACCCCAGGCCTTTTTCGAGAGCAGGGGTTTCGGTCTCGAGTCGGCGGGGGATTCAAGCCTTGTCCCTGCAGGCCCGGTCCCGGCGCAGGCGCTCCAGGCTGGCCTGGTCGTGGAGGCGCGCGACGAAATCAGTGGTCTTGCCGATGCGAGGCGTCGGCAGATAGAATCTGACACACGGGGCGGCTGGGCGGTCCAGGTCGGTGCGTTTCGAGACCCCGAGGCGGCCCGGAACTGGCTGGCGACGGTCAGTCGGCGGTTTCCGCAGCTGGTGCAAGAGGGCCGGGTATCGGTTGAGTCATCGGGACCGTGGCATCGCTCCCGCATTCTGGGGTTGGAGCCTGAAGCCGCCGGTCGGGCGTGCGAGACCCTGACCTCAGCGGGGCTGAATTGTCTTGTCTTGCAAGGCGGCGCGCCCTGAGGAGGCGTCGTCTCAGGGTGCTGCAGCATCGTCAAGACGAGTGTGCGCCATGCTCTGTATTAGGCTGAAGCCGGATTAAACCTTGAATGAAAACCGGATGTTCTTCTCCGGTGTATCGTCCTGCGGCATCGGTCAGGGCGCGCCGACGCGCGTTCCAAGCCTTGGCTTTCCACTACGAGCTTCTGTCCGTCGAGAAAACAGTAAGCATCTGATCTTTGTTTTGGCTTGAATTTGATTCGAGAACGGGGCAGGAAGAAGGCTTCCGTCGGACTCGTTACGAGTGGCTACCCTAGGCGCCCATCCCCTAGGATTTAATGCAGCGCCCGCTGAACGACTGGCCCAACGCGTAGACGGAACGCGGCGCCGGTTGCACCGAATGTGGTCCCTGCGATGGAATTCCGTCGATTGTGTCTTGGCGCGCGCGCGTCCGGCCGCATCTCGTCTCGCCGTAGGGCGGGATCCCTAGATGCATTCGAGATTAATCGCCCGTGGACGTGGTTGCGCATCTGCGTCCACGTCGAACCGAAAGCGTTGACCGCGAGGCAGGGTGTCCAGGCCGGCCTGTCGCGCCTCGTTAAGATGGACGAAGACTTTCGGCGCCTTGTCGTCTCGAGAGATCATGCCGTAGCGCCCATCAGGCGAGATGAACTTGAGGGTGCCGGTGGGCATCAGGGGCTACTTTCTAAAAAAATCTCAATGTTGGGGCAATTTACAGAAAGCGTATTCGTGTTCAAGTCAGCATCGGATAGATACGTGTAAATAGCCTTACAGTAATAAAATGTATCGGCTGGTAATTTATATCGGCGAAATAATAGCTGTCTGCTTTAGCAGCGGCGCTGAAATGAATCGCGTCATGAAGGCGCGGCGTCCATTTTTTTTTGGGCGCAGGAGATAGACTTGATGACATTTGGAGCTATCCGGCAAAGCTGGTTCGGTAATATTAAGGGAGACGCGCTGGCGGGCATCGTGGTTGCGCTGGCCCTGATCCCGGAAGCCATCGCATTTTCGATCATCGCCGGGGTTGATCCCTCCGTCGGTCTTTACGCCTCCTTCGCAATCTGCGTGGTGATCGCCTTTGCTGGCGGCCGGCCTGGCATGATCTCGGCCGCGACCGGCGCTATGGCGCTTCTCATGGTCAGCCTCGTGCGGGATCACGGGCTGCAGTATCTTCTCGCAGCCACTGTGCTGACAGGGGTGCTGCAGATTGTCGCCGGCTATATCCGCCTCGGCGCCCTGATGAAGTTCGTCTCAAAGTCGGTTGTCACTGGCTTCGTCAACGCTTTGGCGATCCTCATCTTCCTGGCTCAACTGCCTGAACTCACCGGGGTCGACTGGCGAACCTACGCCATGGTGGCGGGCGGCCTGGCCATCATCTATCTGCTGCCGCGGTTGACGCGGGCCATCCCGTCGCCGCTGATCGCCATTGTTGTTCTGACGGCCCTGTCGATGATCCTGGGCCTTGACGTCCGAACGGTAGGCGACATGGGGCAACTGCCCACGAGCCTGCCGATGTTCCTGATCCCGGACATCCCGCTCAACTTCAAGACCCTGGCGATCATCTTTCCCTATTCGGCGACCCTGATGGTTGTCGGCCTGCTGGAATCCCTGATGACGGCGACCATCGTCGATGATCTGACCGACACGTCGAGCGACAAGAACCGGGAGTGCAAGGGCCAGGGGCTGGCCAATATCGTCGCCGGCTTCTTCGGCGGCATGGCGGGCTGCGCCATGATCGGCCAGTCGGTCATCAACATCAAATCCGGCGGTCGCGGACGTCTCTCCACACTGCTTGCAGGCCTGTTTCTTCTGTTCATGATCCTGGTGCTCGGCCCCTGGGTCGCCCAGATCCCGATGGCGGCCCTGGTTGCGGTCATGTTCATGGTGGCGATCGGTACCTTCAACTGGGGGTCGATCAAGAGCCTGGTCGATCACCCCAAGAGCTCCAGCGTGGTGATGGTCGCGACCGTCGTCGTCACCGTCGCGACCCACGACCTGGCGAAGGGCGTGCTGACCGGCGTGCTCCTGTCGGGGGTCTTCTTCGCTCAGAAGGTGGCGAGGATCGTGGCGGTGAGGTCGAACCTGTCGGAGGACGGCTCTACCCGCGACTATGTCGTGCTCGGCCAGATATTCTTCGCCTCGGCGGATGCCTTCGTCGGCGCCTTCGATTTCAAGGAGGCCGTGCCGAAAGTCCGCATCGACGTCAGCCGCGCCCACTTCTGGGACGTCTCCGCCGTCGCCGCGCTGGACAAGGCCATTCTCAAATTCCGCCGTGAAGGCGCGGACGTCGAGATCATCGGTCTGAACGAGGCTAGCGCCACCATGGTCGACAAGTTCGCCATCCACGACAAGCCGGGCGCGCTCGAACGCCTGCTCAGCCACTAGAGGAAATGTTCATGAGCAAGATACTCGCCTGTATCGACGCCTCGCCCTATGGGGCGAGCGTCTGCGACCATGCCGCCTGGGCGGCCCTCCGATTGAACGCCGAGGTGGATCTGCTCCACGTTCTTGACCGGGCGCCCGACGCCCCGCCCACGGATGTCTCGGGCAGCATCGGCCTGGGAGCCTCCGAGCAGCTCCTGGAGCAGTTAACCCAGCTTGATGCTGATCGCGGGCGCTTGCGCATGGATCGGGGGCGGGCGCTCCTGGCCGAAGCGGAGCGCCGTGTTCACGATACCGGCGTAGCCGAGGTCGAGGTGCGCCTGCGTCACGGTGGTCTGGTTGATACGGTTCACGAGATGGAAGCGGAATTCCGGCTGGTGGTGTTGGGCAAGCGGGGCGAGCATGTCGACTTCGCCAAGGCTCACCTTGGGGGTTCGGTCGAGCAGGTGATCAGGGCCAGCGCCTTGCCGGTCCTGATGGCCCCGCGCGCCTTCAAGCCTATTGAGCGGATCCTCCTGGCTTTCGATGGCGGTCCGAGCGCGCGCAAGGCGGTTGAGTTCCTTGTCTCGGAGCCCGGTCTGAGAGATCTTGGCTGTCATGTCGTGATGGCTGGACGGCCTCGCGACGCCGACGCCCATCTCCAATGGGTGGAAGAACGACTGTCGGCCTGGGGCGGCGTTTATTCGGTAAAGAGAATCGACGGCGACCCCGAGCCGGTCATCACCGACTATGTGGCCGCCAACGGAATCGATCTCCTTGTCATGGGCGCCTACGGACACTCGCCGATCCGCCGCTTCTTTGTAGGGAGCACCACGACGGCCATGATCCGTATCGCCCTCCTGCCTGTGTTGCTTTTCCGGTGACGTTGGGCCGGAGCGCATCCTGGCCGTCTCTCCTCGGTGTCGGCGCCGTGAGGGACGTGGCGATCCCCGAATCCTGGCGAGGCGGACGATGAGCGGCGACGCCCCGACACGGCGCGTCGCTGAGGTTCTTGTCGGTCGATATCGCATCGTGTCGGGATGGCGCGGCGGCCGCGCCCAGGCGGCGGCCTTCTGTGGCCAGCGTCGCGTCGCGGCGTCCGAAGGCGAAACCCTCGAGGCCGCAGTCGCCGAGATCGAGACCCTGCTGGCACGGAACGCGGCCGCCTTCGTCGCCCACCGTCGCGCGACAGGACGCCCCTGCGCGGCCGAGTATCGCGAAGTGCTCGAAGACCTCCCGGAAGCCCTCTCCGGGCCGGCGATGCTGCTGCTCCATGCGCATCGCCATATGGGGGGGATGGCGGTGAAGATCGGGGATCTGGCCCGGCGCGCGGGGCTCCCCAAGGAGGAGGCATGGGCCGTCTATCGCCGTCTCGGCAGGCGGCTCTATTCCGAACTGAAATGGCCTCCCGTTAAACGCGCGGCTGGCCCGCGCTACGTGCTTGAGGCTTTCGCCGATTGTTCGCCTGGCCCAGACGGCGAACTCGTCATTGGCCTGAAGCCTGAAATTGCAGAGGCGCTTTCATGACCGGGACCGTGGCCCTTCCGCTCACCGAGGAGGAAAAGGCGGAGTTGAAGGCGAGGATGCTGGTCTGGCTGGCGGAACTCGAGTCGCTTGACGCCTTGACCGACGAGAGCCGCAAACCCGTCGAGCTGGACCAGCAAAGCGTGGGAAGACTGTCGCGCATGGACGCCCTTCAGCAACAGGCTATGGCCCTGGCCTCCCAGGGGCGCCGGCTCCATGATTCACGGATGATCGCTCGAGCCCTGGCGCGGCTCGCCACCGACGAGTACGGCTGGTGCGGAACCTGCGGAGAGCCCATTGCCCTGGCGCGCCTGCGGCTCGACCCTACGTTGGCCCAATGCGTGGATTGCGCTGGAGAACCACTGTGAGCGCATTCGAGGAGTTGGACTACCGGCCGACCCCCATGGGGCCGCTTACCTTGCGCCGTCGATGGGTCGCGGCGGCAGGGCGCGACGTCCACGAAGTGCTTCTCGGCGATGAGCATCTGATGTCGAGCTTGTTCGTCGAAGGCGAGCGGGCCTTGTCGCGCCTGGGGCTGGAGCAGGTCGAAGGTGGGGCGCTACAAGTTCTGGTTGGCGGCCTCGGGCTGGGTCATACGGCCCAGGCGGCGCTGGAGGATGCTCGCGTGGCGCGTCTTGAAGTGGTCGATGCGCTCGCGCCGGTGATTGAATGGCATCGAGAGGGGCTGACGCCTCTCGGGACGCTTCTGCATGACGAGCCGCGATGCCGTCTGATCCACGCAGACTTCTTCACCTTCGTCGCCGATTCGTCCGGCGTCGCGTGGGACGCGGTGCTTCTGGATATCGACCATGCGCCGGCCCGCTGGCTCGCGCCCTCCCATGCCTCCTTCTACAGCGCCGCGGCCTTGCGCAAGCTGAAGGCTCGGCTTCGCCCGGGCGGTGTTTTCGCCATGTGGTCGGACGAAGCCGAACCCGGTCCGTTTCTGAATGTGCTGCGCGAGGCGTTCGCCACGGCCGACGCCCAGTCGGTGACCTTTCCCAATCCTCTGACGGGCGATGTCTCGGCCTGCACCATCTATCGGGCGAAGGCCTGACCATCGTCAGGTTTTCAACGCCGGCGATCCCTCGGCCCAGCGCGGTCTGAGACGGCGTGCGCCCAGTGGACGGCGGCGACCGCTTTTGGGGCCGTCCCCATCGGCTCGGTGACTGTGAGGGGCGACGCCGCGACAGACAAATAGTCGCAGCAAGGCCGCACTCGCTTGCCCTGTCCCGCCTGAGCGGGCACCAAGGATCGGGCAAAAGGACCCCGTTCGACGGGGTGGCTACCCTGGGCGCCTATCCCCCGGGCCATCGACGCCGTTCGTCGGCTTCGCACTCTTGTTATTCATTCCATGTCACTTCGCGATGACGCGCGCCGATACGGCCGCGCCCCCCGTCTTCTGCGTTCTCAAACGCGGACAGATTCAGCTTTTCGTCGACGCTTCAAGATTGGCGCGCCCGCCTTCATTGTCGTAGCCCTCACTCTGGGCGTCGCAGTCGTCGTGGGATTCACGGCAGGGGAGGCTGCGCCGGCCCTGACCGCCGAGAACGGACCCATCGAGTCGGCGACGGTCTGGCTTTACGGGGTCGTCTTCCTGGCGGCTCTGCTGGCCTGGCGCAGCGGCCAGCCTCTTGGCGGACTTGTTGCGACAGCCTCGCTTCTGATGGCCTTGCGCGAACTTGACGCCCATGCCGCCTTCACCCGCTTCGGCGTCTTCAGCACGCGACTTTACGCACGTCCGGACGTGCCCTTGATGGAAAAGCTGGCGGCAGGCGTGGCGGTCCTGGCTCTGGTCGTCCTGACCATCGCCGCCTTGCGCGGCGCCTGGCGCGACCTGAATGGGCGGGCCGTCACGTCGGGCGTCACCCTTCTCGTCCTTCTAGGGTTTGGTGTTCTTCTTAAGCAGATAGACGCCTTGCCGCGTCAACTTCGCGGCCTTGGTTGGCCGCTGCCTGAAAACACACTGGTCATCAGCAAGGCGGTGGAAGAGATAGGCGAGATGGGCCTGCCGATCATGCTGGCGCTCGCTCTTTTTCAAATACCGAGGCGGCGCTGATGAGCGCCTTCACTCCCTCTCCGGAGCGGGGGAGCCTGAACGGCGCGACCGCAAAGATCCTATTCGCGGGCGACCATGCAGACATGCCCCTGGTCTATTCAGCCCGCGACGCGGTCGCCTTACCGTCTCTCAAGCACGAGAGCTTCGGGCGCTCGGCAGTCGAGGCCCACCTGATGAAACGTCCTGTCGTGGTGTCGGACCACGGCGCGTTTCAGGAGACCGTCATCGAAGGAGGCGTTCGACTTGCAGCGGAAAACATGCGCGTCTGGGAAGAGGGGTTGAGCTGGTTTCTCGCACATCCTGCGGAAGCCCGCCTCGCCATGGGCCGCGCCAGCGACGATCCGTAGAGCGCGCCTGTTGTATGGAGGGGACCGTGGAGAAAACCTTGGAGTGCTACGCAGAGGCCATGGCCGAGGTTGGCGGCCGTAGAGGCGCTGACGACATCTGGCTGCGTCGTGCCGCAAGTCTGGGGGGGCTGGTTTCGCGCGAGGGCGCGGTCGCTGTCGTGGACCAGGGGGGAATTCGTTTTGTCCGAGGCTCGTCCGAGGATGAGCTGGCCCTGGTGTTTCTGTGGCACCAAGATCTCAAGCCTCTGGCCTGGATCAAGCCGAAGCTTGCAGCCGGCGGCGCCGTGGCCGTCATGGAAAAAGGACTTTGGTTTCGGCGCGGCGCCCGGCGCAAGGCCCTGATGGCAAGCGGGCTCTATGTTTCCCCGCGGCCGGTCAGGGCGGGGGGACGGTGGGCGTGGATTCTGACCCTGTCGCCTCAGAAGGATGATCGGCCGAGGGACAGTATCGGCCGGGTCGCCACGGATTACCTGCGGTTCGCGCCGTTCTGGCTAGCGGCCACAGGCTTGGGGTGAGGTTTCGAAGCACGAATTTTCGCTGGAGGCGCCAAGAGGCTTCCCGGGCTTCGGTGTGATGTCAGCGCCGCATCCGAGCGCAAAATGACTCGGTGTCATCGGCGCCTATCGTAATCGGCCTTGAGTTCTGCGCCACAACGCCGCATGAGGCGGCCTTCGCATTGGACCCGGACCTGTTCGCAGGAAACGGGTGGCTATCCCGGCCGCCGAACCGCCGGGAAACGCGCCGTCGTGTGACGGCTTCGCCAGATGAACTCCAAAATGTCCATCATTGCATCCGCGCGTCAGCAGTGGCTCGCCAATCCTCGTCGCGATCTGCTGGCAGGGACCGTCGTGGCCCTGGCCCTGATTCCCGAGGCCATCGCCTTCTCCATCATCGCCGGTGTCGATCCTGCTGTCGGTCTCTACGCCAGTTTCATCATCGCCGTGACCATCGCCATTGTGGGCGGGCGTCCGGCCATGATCTCGGCCGCCACCGGGGCCATGGCCCTGCTGATGGTGACCCTCGTGCGCGACCATGGACTGGAGTATCTGTTCGCCGCCTCCCTGCTCTGCGGCGTATTCCAGATCGCCATCGGCCTGCTGAAGCTGGGTCGCTACATCAAGTTCGTCAGTCGCAGCGTGATGACGGGCTTCGTCAACTCGCTGGCCATTCTGATCTTCCTGGCCCAGATGCCCGAACTGATCGGCGCCAACTGGCAAACCTTCGCCCTGGTCGCCGTCGCCCTGGTCATCATCTACGGCTTCCCTCGCCTGACCAAGGCCGTGCCCTCGCCTCTGGTGGCCATTGTCCTGATCAGTGTTTTCGTGATGATGACCGGCTTGGACGTGCGCACGGTCGGCGACATGGGCCAGATGCCCTCGACGCTTCCGATGTTCCATCTGCCCAGCGTCCCCCTGACCTGGGAGACCTTCGCCATCATCGCCCCGGTTTCCGCGACCCTGGCCTTCGTCGGCCTGCTGGAAAGCCTGCTGACCGCCAACCTGCTGGACGACCTGACCGATACGCCTTCGGATAAGGACCGCGAAACGCGCGGCCAGGGCATCGCCAACATCGCCTCGTCGCTGTTCGGCGGCATGGCGGGCTGCGCCATGATCGGCCAGTCGATCATCAACGTCACCTCGGGCGGCCGCGGCCGCCTGTCCACGCTCTGGGCCGGTCTCTTCCTGTTGTTCCTGATCCTGGTGCTGCGGGACTGGGTCGCCCAGATACCCATGGCGGCCCTGGTGGCGGTCATGATCATGGTCTCGATCGGCACCTTCGACTGGGGGTCCGTGATGAAGCTGCGCTCCACGCCCTTCCAGTCCTCTATCGTCATGATCGCCACGACCGTGACCGTGGTCGCCACCCACGACCTGTCCAAGGGCGTGATCCTGGGCGTGCTGCTCTCCGCTGTCTTCTTCATGCGAAAGGTCGGCAAGACCATCGCCGTGACCGAGGTCGAAACGCCCGAGGAAGGGGTGTTGCGATACCGCGTCACAGGCCAGCTTTTCTTTGCGTCGGCGGATCTTTTCGCCGCCAGCTTCGAGCACCATGGGCAACCCAAGCGGGTCGAAATCGACATGACGGAAGCCCACCTGTGGGATCTCACGGGCGCAGCGGCCGTGGACAAGGTGGTGTTCCGCTATCGACGCCAGGGCGCGGAGGTGGTGGTGCACGGCATGAACCAGGCGGCCAGAACCCTGATTGACCGTGTCGGACGCTTCGAGAAAGAACATCTGCCGGCGGGGGCTAGCCATTGATCCCACGGCCGCTCAACCCATTGATGCGCAGGACGCGATAGACTTGGGGCGCCGGTTTCCGGCGCCCTTTTCGCGCTGCGACCTGACCGCTGGGGAGCTGTCTGAAAAGGCCTGCCCGCCAAACCGAGGCTGCGTCATTTGGGACGCTTGTGCGCAGGGGGCCTATGGGTCATCACCACGAGGTTCGTCGGACCCATGCTTCATGGGTGGCTAGCCTGGGCGCCTATCCCCCGGGAAATTTGAAGCGATAGCTGAGCGGCTGCAGCAATAGGTGCGTTGACGAACCGCATGCCTGAGCCCGCCTGCGGCCCCTATTCATGTCATCATCTCTTACGGGGCCTCCCGGAGGCCTCTCGCTACGGGCTGCGGGCCGGTTCGGTCCCCCGGCCCATGCCTGGTACCCTGTCAGTCGAGAAGGCGCTGTTCGCAGACGTCTGACCGTCGTCGCTCTCGGCGAGACGCTGACCCTGGTGCGCGGCGCCCGCGGCGCCCTATCCCTTGATCGGGCGGAGGGCTGGGCAATCCAGGTCAGGCTCGGCCTCGTCTGGGTGCGGCGTTGCGGGGGCGCAGAGGCCGCGACGCCCCCTCTGATTGACGACGAGGCCGGGGTGTCGACCCTCCCCATGATCGCCTGTTCAGAGATCGAGCTGAAAACCGACTATGACCAGGCCGTGCTGGGGCTGGTGGATCCCGCCCATGTGCCGATGATCCATACAGCCTGGTGGTGGCGATCCTCGGACCGGCGTCGGGTGAAGACAAAACACTACGCGCCGTCGCCCTTTGGATTCACCGCGACGGCGGCGGACCGGTTCGCCTCTGCGCCCGCCTACCGTCTGGTGGGTTCCGAGCGCGAGGTGACGATCGAGTTCCGTCTGCCGTCCACGCGTGTCGAGCGCGTCCAAAGCGGCGGTTTTCGTCTCGTCAACCTGACGACGGTCACCCCGACCGCGCCGGGCCACGTGGTCTTGCGCAACGTCATCTATAGCTCGTCTAGGCCCATGAGGCTTCTGTACCCGGTTCTCTCTCTTCTGGGCCGCGCCTTTCTGGAGCAGGACGCGCGCATTCTGCGCCTGATCGATGCCGACGCCAGCACGCGCCAGCCGCTCCTGTTTGTCGGCTCTCCCGACCAGCCTTCGGCCTGGTATTTCCAGTGCAAGATGGCGCTGTCGCGGGCGTCGCTTCAAGCGGGCGCCTTCATCAACCCGGTTCGCGCCGGCGTCTTGCGATGGCGCACCTGACGCTCTGGCGCGCCGCGGGACCTTTCAACGTCAATCAGGGAGACGACGGCGATGGACGACTGGACAGGACCACGGCGATCCCGCCGGCCCCTGACGGCCTTCGGGCGAAAGGGGACGGGAGGGAGCGATCATGGGTCATCGTGATCGAGATGCCCGCCCGCCCTCGGCGAGCCTGCTGATCGGTAATGTTCTGCGGGTGCGCCCCGCAGCGACGCCCGAAGAGGCCTGTCGGATCGCGCCCATGCTGGCCGAGCTGTCGCCGGCCGATTTGCGTGAGCGTATGACGCAGGCGCGTCGCCGCTTGGGGCTGGACGACCAGGGGCGGCGCCTGGCCCCGAAACCCTGACGACCTGACAGCTTGAGGGGATGGCCAAGGGGCGGGTTCAAGGGGGGCGGCAGGGCCGAGACCTCCCGCCGAGCGGAACGTCGCTCGCTCCCTTCTTGCGATGGCTGCGAAGGACCGGCCTGCGTCGGCCCAGGCGAGGATCTTATGTTACGACCGAAGGGCCGTGCGGTCCCCAAGCGCGGTCGAGGTCGGCGAGCCGTCGCGACGCGCGGGTCAGATCGGCCAGTCTCGCTGCATCCTCATGAGCTTCGCCCGGCGGGAGGTAATATTCCAGATAGATCCGCAGCGTAGCCCCCAGGGTGCCCGTTCCGGACAGCCGGTAGGTGATCCGGGAGTCCGGATTCAAGGTGAAACGGAGGCCTTGCCCGGAGGCGACCGACCCGTCGATAGGATCCACATAGGTGAAGTCCTCAGCGGCTATGATGGTGTGGCCACCAGAAACCTGTCCGATGGTCGGGACGAGCCGGGCTCTCAGCCCTGTCATGATCGCTTCTGCTGCGTCTGCGGACAGGCCTTCGTAGTCGTGGCGCTGGAAGACATCCCGCCCGTAGGTGGACCAGTGGTCCTCCATGATGGCCGATATGGACAGATTGCGGGTCGCCATCAGGCTGAGCCAGAAAAGGACGGCCCAAAGGCCGTCCTTTTCGCGCACATGATCCGATCCGGTGCCGAAGCTCTCCTCGCCACAGAGGTTGATCAGCCCTGCGTCCAGAAGATTGGTGAAAAACTTCCAGCCCGTCGGAGTCTCGTGGAGAGCGAAGCCGAGGCGACGGGACACGCGGTCAACCGCCCGGCTAGTCGGCATGGACCGCGCCACGCCGGCCAAACCTCTCCGGCTGAAGGCCGGGATATGGCCGACGTTGGCCGCCAGCACCGCCAGGCTGTCGCCGGGCGAGATCATGAGGCCGGGGCCGAGGATCATGTTCCGGTCTCCGTCGCCGTCTGACGCCGCGCCGAAATCCGCAGGATCCGGACCGAACAGATCCGCGAACAGTTCCGTCAGATGGTGTGGATGGGGATCGGGGTGGCGGCCGCCGAAATCGGGCAGGGGGGCGCCCCTCAACACCGTCCCAGAAGGCGCGCCCAGCCTTTCCTCGAAGAGGGCCCTGGCATAGGGACCTGTCACCGCATTCATGGCGTCGAAGGTCATCCGAAAGTCAGGGTGGGCGAGAAGGCCGGCGATGGAAGGGAAGTCGAACTGGCGCTCCAGAAGGTCGAGGTAATCCTTGACCGGATCCACGATGACGACCCGGCCTTTTCCCAGACGGCGCTCACCAAGCGTGTCCAGATCCAGCTCCGCCTCTTCAGCGATCTTCCAGGCCGCCAGCGTTCGGGCGCGCGTGGCTATGACGTCTGTGAGAGCCGGGGAAGCCGGCCCGCCGCCCCGCGTATTGTATTTGACACCGAAATCGCCATCCGCTCCGCCCGGATTGTGACTGGCGGACAGGATGATCGCCCCGTGGGCGTCCTGGGAGCGCACCATGGCGGACGCTGCTGGTGTGGACATCAAGCCATGCTGGCCAACGAGAACAGTGTCGAAGCCGTTGGCGATCGCCATCCGCACCGCGATCGAAGATGCCTCCCGACAGAAGAATCTTCCGTCGCCACCCACTACGAGAACAGCGCCAGGCAAGGGAGGGTCGGCCTCGAAGATCGCCTGGAGATAGGTTTCGAGGTAGCCCGTTTGGCGGAACACCGAGGTCGGGCGCCGCAGCCCGGCCGTCCCGGGCCGTTGGTCATCAAACGGTTGGACGGGCGTGATGATGATGTTCATGGGGATATTCTAGCATAGGCGTCGTCGGCGGCCGCTTCCGAGCGTCACGTCTTGATGATGCCGGGTGATTTGAGCGGTGTCCGGGCCGTAGCCCTGCGGGTGGTCGAAGCGACGTGCGCTATATCGTCAGGCTGACGAAGTACAGGCCTGCCGCCCCCCCCCTGTACGACGCCTGCCCTTGCCTTCCGGCATGGGGTGACTTCGCCCGACTTGTGCAGAAGGAGCCTAAGGGCTCCGCCCTCGCGCGGGCCAGGGTGGAGCGGCTTCGCCGCCGGATCGACCGGTCTCCCCGGCCTTCCGCGCCGGTCATTCCTGGATGTTGGGCAAGGACGTCAGGCTTGTGCAGGCCGGGCGATCCCCCTCCGGTCGATCCGCCCTGGCCCTTGCTACCCCGGTCTCGCCGACGGGCAGGGTTTCAGGCGCGCCTTTTGCGTGCCTGCAACCCTTGCCCAAAGGAGGCAGACATGACTGCTCATGATGTTCAGATCGCCGCGACCGCGCCCGAAACCGGGGCGGTTCCGGAGCCCGCGCATGGCGCTGAGATCGTGGTCCCGTTGAACCGGCTCAAGGCGTCCCCCAGAAACGCCCGGAAGGTCAGGCATTCGGCGGCGGCTATCGAGGCGCTGGCGGCCTCGATCAGGTCCAAGGGCGTGCTTCAGGCGCCCGTGGTGGAGATTGAGCGGAACGGGGAGGGCGGGGCGACGGGCGCCTACCTCGTGAC
>NZ_JACARP010000146.1:0-354 GCF_013386595.1 Brevundimonas sp. P7753
GACCACCCTCCCCATGAAGGGGAGGGAGAAAACCACGCTGCATCACTTCCCCTCCAGCCGACGCTCGATCCGGTCCACCGTCGCGCGCACGGCCTCGCCCTGGGCCTCCACCCGCGCCAGCCGCTCGGCCACCAGCCTCTGCTCGCCCACCCTCTGCTCCAGCGTCGCAATCCGCGCCGCCGCCCCGCCGGCCCAGACCAGCCCCCCGATGGTCTGCACCAGCAGGGCCGCGATCAGGGCCACGGGCATCTTCTTCACATCCGGCATTCTTTCCTCCCCATTTCATGGGGAGGGGGACCGCGTAGCGGTGGAGGGGGCGACGCCGCCCCCTCCAGCCGAGACGCCCCCTCCGTC
>NZ_JACARP010000147.1:0-775 GCF_013386595.1 Brevundimonas sp. P7753
CCGAGACGGGGGCCCCCGTCGCACCATAGAGGCGGGCGGAGGGTGCGGCCTCGGCATAGGCCCTATCGACGTCCACCGGGGACAGACGGCTGACATAGGCGTCATAAGCGCCGATAAAGCCGAAACCGGCCGTCGCCTGGACCCAGTCCAGCAGATCGACGTCGTCGGCGGAATAGGGGGCGCCGTTCGAGGTCTCGCCGCTCACCTTGCCATGCATCCGGACGACGGCCGCAATCATCCTTTCGGCGTCGGAGCGGGCGCCGTACACGGTGACCATCGCCGCCATGCCCGTCCGTTGCAGACGGCGCAGCGGATCGCTTCGAAAGCTGGAGTGATCCCAGACGCCGGCCCGAACCCGAGGCTCGGCCAGTTCGAGAATGACCGCCGCGATCCCGCCGATGAACAGGGAGACCGGGTTCTTGAACACGCGCCACGAGACCGAGTCCGGTCCGACCAGGGCAGGTTCGCCCGCTGGCTGCGTGAAATCGACCGCCCCCGTGGCCGAGAGCA
Source organism: Brevundimonas sp. P7753 (assembly GCF_013386595.1). Lineage (NCBI taxonomy): Bacteria > Pseudomonadati > Pseudomonadota > Alphaproteobacteria > Caulobacterales > Caulobacteraceae > Brevundimonas > Brevundimonas sp. P7753. Next base: position 511 of record NZ_JACARP010000147.1, read on the forward strand.
TGCGCCGGGCCGCGGCGTCGATGGGACGTCCGACCAAGCCGGGCAGAGGCGTGTTGCAGATGACGACGGACATGGATGTCTCCGAAGGGCGGAACGCTCGCGACGACAACGTGCCGCCGGGGCCAAAGGTCCAACCGGGTTGGGCGTCAGCAGGGGCCGCTCTGCCTGGAGGCCGGGTTTGCCCACCTGTGCTGACCTGTGACGCGACATGATGAGGATGTCTGGGAATCTGCGAAAAGGGCCTTAGTGCCGGTGTAATCGGGCC
>NZ_JACARP010000148.1:0-2773 GCF_013386595.1 Brevundimonas sp. P7753
GCCGCGCCCGCCGCCGCGACTAGGCCCGAGGCGACCGCGCCCGCCGCGCCGGTCGCGCCGCCGCCGGTCGTGGTGGTCGCGCCCGCGCCGGAACCCGTTCAGCCTGCGGGGCCGCCGCCGACCGCCGCGCGGCCCTCGCAAAACGACCCGGACGCGCCGGTGGTCACCAAGCCGCAGCCGCTGGACTAAGACACGGCGCAGCGGAGGCTGCGCGCGGAGATCACGGCGTTTGACGGCTGTGCAGGCGCTTGTCCGCCTTGTCCGGCCCGGCTATGGCCGAGGTCGGATAGGGTCGCGCGGGTCGGGACGTTCTGCCGGCCCCCAGTCAATGTCGCGTGAGTCATGCCTATGCCAACCTCGAACCCAGCAGCATTCGCCGCCCGTCTCGGCGGCGAGGGGCACAAGGGCGCGGCGGCGGCGGCGGTTCGGGCGCTGCTGAACGCGCACGCCGACAGCCTGGTCAAGGCGTTTTATGACACGCTGCTGGACGACCCGGAGGCCAAGGCCTTTCTGCATCACTCCATCGTTCAGGAGCGGTTGAGCCGGTCGCTGCACGACTGGCTTCTGGACCTGCTGGACACGACCGAGGATGCGAACGACGCCGCCTTCGTCGCCCGTCAGATCAAGATCGGCGAGGTCCACGCCCGCATCAAGATCCCGGTGCATCTGGTCATGGCCGGCGCCTCGGTCCTGAAGGCCCGCCTCGCTGATCTGCTGGAGAGCGAGGCCGACGGCTTCCGCCAGTTCCGCCTGATCGACGAGCGCATCGACGCGGCCATCCGTCTGATGAGCCAGTCCTATGTGAAGGGGACGATGAACCGGGCCCGGCTGGACGAGGCCTATCGCCTGTTCTCGCTGGATCAGGACGTCAATCTGGAGCGCGAGAGCCAGCGCGCCAGCCTGATGGAATGGGGCCAGAAGACCCTGTTCCGCATCCTGGGCAACGGGGCCGTCGACGGGCGCGAGGCCATGGCCAACTCGCCCTTCGGCCTGTGGATCCGCCACCGCGCGGGCTTCCTGTTCGAGACCTCGCCGCATCTGGCGGCGCTGAACCAGGCCATGGCGCGCATCGACGGCGAACTGCTGCCCCGGCTGGAGCCTGACAGCGGCGGCGACCGCGCCGAGGCCTTGAAGGCCTTGCAGGCGGCGGTGGAGGAGGTCGCCTATCTGCTGAACGAGATGTTCCAGGTCCTGGGCGACATGGAGAATGGGCGCGATCCCCTGACGCGGGCGCTGAACCGCCGCTTCCTGCCCTCGATCCTGAGCCGCGAGATCGGCTTCGCCAACGCCAACAAGAGCGCGCTGTCGGTGATGCTGATCGACGTGGACCACTTCAAGAGCGTCAACGACACGCGCGGCCACCAGGCCGGCGACGAGGTGCTGCGTCAGGTGGCCGAGGCGATCACCGAGAACGTCCGGCCCAGCGACTTCGTCTTCCGCTACGGCGGCGAGGAGTTCCTGGTTGTGCTGGTCGAGACGCGCATGGATCAGGCCATGGCCATCGCCGAGCGCGTCCGCGCCGCCCTGCAAGGACGTGAGATCAAGGCGGGAGGGCTTGAGACCTTCAGCGTGACCGCCTCGATCGGCGTGGCCGAACACGGCGGCCACCCGGACGAAAACTACCTGATCAAGGCCGCCGACGAGGCCCTGTATCGGGCCAAGCAGACGGGCCGGAACCGGGTCGAGCGGGGCTAGGCTCCACGCCTAGCGCAAGGTCAGGTAGCCGCGTTCGACCATGCGGCGCAGGGCCTCATAGGCCTCGGCCAGTTCCTCGTAGGCGGTGCGGGCGGCGGTGAGGCGGGCGGTCTGGTCCACCGTCACGGCCGAGCCGGATTCCGACAGGCGCACGGCCTCGGCGGCCCAGCGGGCGCGGGCGTTGGCGGTCAGGACGGCCAGCTTCTGGAACGTGCCTGCATCCACCCGCGACAGGGTCTGAGCGATCACCTCGCGGTTCGAGATGAAGGCCGCGTAGTCGATCTGCTCCAGCAGGCCGCGCAGGCGACGCTGCTCCTGCGGGTCCTGATCCTGCGGTTCGAAGTGATCCCGCTGGCGGCGATAGCTCGGGGTCAGCACGGTCGACATCGGCGGCGCTCCACAAGGCGACCCACAGGGACCGCGCCTATGAAGCTGGGCCGCTTTGGTTAAGGAGCGGTTTGCGCGCCGCCCGAGGCGCCGGTGGGGGCCAGCTTCAGCCGCTCGCGGTCGGGGGCGCCCAGGCCGCGCGGGCAGGCCATGGGCTGATAGGTCTTGGAGTAGCAGAGGCGCGCTTCGCGGAACCAGCCGTCGGTGGTGGCGATGAAGACGCCGTTGCGCGGCAGGCCGGGGTTGGCGGCGACGAAGGCGTCGCGGATGGCGCCGGCGGTCAGGCGCTCGGCCGGGATGGCCTCCAGATCCGGCTTGTTCAGGCCGTTCCACATGCGGGCGGCCTGTTCGAAATAGGCCTCGGGGCTGTCCCAGCCGCAGGTCCCGTGGGCGGCCCATTCATGCTGCTGAAGGGACGGCGAGGGGGTCATGCAGAAGTGCTTCTTCACCGTCGCGACCGGGATGGCCGGGCCCGGAGCGGCGCAGTAGCGCGGGTGCTTGTTGTCCGCGCCGTTGGGCCAGAGGCCGTGCAGGGTCAGGCCGAACTGGTTCCGGGCGCACTGGTAACGCTCATCCGGGTAGTCCTTGCCCGAGCGGCAGGCCTGGGGCGACCAGCTGACGGCCAGCATGTTGAAGGCGACCGGCACGTCGGCGGCGACCTCGTCGGCGGGCGGCGCATAGGGGCGGGCGG
>NZ_JACARP010000149.1:0-5823 GCF_013386595.1 Brevundimonas sp. P7753
AGGCGAGGAGATGTGTATCAGACGCAGGGTCATGGCGCCGCCCGGCGGCGCGCCCGCCCCGGTGTCGGCTGCGGCCCCCGCCGCTGCTGCACCGACCGGCCCGGTCGTCGATCCCAAGCGGCTGATGGCCCAGGCCTCGCTGCGCCCGCGCATGGACGGGCTTCGCATCAAGGGCTTCACCCTGGCCGCGCGCGGCGACGGGGCGGCGCTGCGGGCGGCGGGTTTGCAGTCCGGCGACGTCATCCTGGCCGTCAACGGGGCCGAACTGAACAGTCTGCAAGGCCTTTCGCAACTGAGCGGCGAGCTTTCCGGCAGCAGCGCCGCCGAGATCCGCTTCGAGCGGAACGGCCAGGTGCAGACCACCACCATAAGGACCGGCCCGTGATGCGCCTTCACCGCTCTTTCGCCGCCGTCGCCCTGTCGGCCCTGATCGCCGCGCAGGGGCCTCTGCTGGCCTCGCCGGTCATGGCCCAGGACGGCGGACGCCAGACCCTGAACGTTCAGGGCGCCGACATCCGCGCCTTCATTCAGGACGTGGCCCGCACCACGGGCCGTACCTTCATCGTCGATCCCGCCGTGACTGGAAGCGTCACCGTGACCAGCCAACGCGCGCTGAGCCGCACCGAACTGTTCGAGGTCTTCCTGTCCACCCTGCGCGCCAATGGCCTGGTCGTCACGCCGACCAGTTCCGGCGCCTATCGCATCAGCCCGGCCCAGGGCGCGGCCCAGGGGCCGTCCACCGTCGGCTCCGAGCGTTTCTCGACCCAGGTCTTCCAGTTGAGGAATATCGACGCGGCCTCGGCCGCCGAGACCATCCGGCCCCTGGTCGGACCGCAAGGGCAGGTGCTGGCTAACCCCAGCGGCAACAGCGTCGTGGTCGCCGACTTCGCCGACAACCTGAGCCGCATCCGCAGCCTGATTCAGCGCATCGACGTGGACCGCGCCTCGTTCGACGTGGTGACGCTGGAGAACTCATCCGCCGCCGAGATCGCGGGCGTCCTGGCTCAGGTCCTGACCCCGCCCGGCGGCCAGCCGGGGCAGGGGATGGTGTCGGTGACGCCGGTGGCCAGCTCCAACTCCGTCATCCTGCGCGGCGACCCCGCCGCCGTGGCGCGGGTGCGGCCCCTGGTGGAAGACCTCGACCGTCGCGCCCGCTCGGCGGACGACGTGAAGGTCATCTTCCTGCAACACGCCAACGCCGAGCAGTTGCTGCCGGTGCTGCAACAGATCGTCGGCCAGCCGGTGACGGCGGCCACCGCCACAGCGACGCCCGCCGCCGCGCGCGGTGCTGGCGAGGCCGCCGCGCCGACGCCGCAAGTCGCCGCTCCGGCCGCGCCGGTCGCGGGCCAGAAGGCCAGCATCGCCCGTTTCCCCGGGGCCAACGCCCTGGTCATCTCGGCCTCAGCCGACACCCAGCGGATGCTGGCCGAGGTCATCCGCCAGCTCGACAGCCGCCGCCAGCAGGTGCTGATCGAGGCCATCGTGGTCGAGCTGGGCGACACCGCCGTGCGCGAACTGGGGGTCCAGTGGCTGCTGGCCGGATCGGACGGCAATCCCATCGGCCTGACCAACTATTCCGACCGTTCGGCGCCTCTGGTTCCCATTGCGGGCGGGGCGGCGGCGGGCCAGCTGGACAAGGACGATCCCTTGCGCGAACAGCTTCAGAACCTGGCCCTGAACAGCCTGCTGGGCGCCAACGGCTTCATCGGCGGGGGCGGCGGCCGCATCGGCTCTGACGGCCTGTTCGGCTTCATCATCAATGCGGCCAAGTCGGACGAAGGCTCCAACCTGCTCCAGACCCCGTCGCTGATGACGCTGGACAATGAAGAGGCCACCATCCTGGTCGGGCAGGAGGTGCCGATCACGACGGGCGAGGCCCTGCTGGACGGCAACTCCAATCCCTTCCGCACGACCCAGCGTCAGGACATCGGCGTCAAGCTGATCGTCAAGCCGCAGATCAATGCGGGCGGCTCCATCACCCTGTTCCTGCGGCAGGAAGTGTCCAGCATCAACGGCGTCCTGACCAACAGCGCTTCCGACCTGGTGCTGAACAAGCGCGAGCTGGAGACGACCCTGGTGGTGGACGACGGCGAGATCGCGGTGGCCGGCGGCCTGCTGGATCAGAACGACCGCCTGTCGGTCGACAAGGTGCCGGGGCTGGGCGACATCCCGGTGCTCGGCAATCTGTTCAAGTCGACCAGCCGCCAACGCGGGCGCACCAATCTGATGGTCTTCATCCGCCCGACCATCATCCGCACGCCGGGCGACGCTCAGCAGCTGAGCGCCGACCGCTGGGGCTATATGCGCGGCGAGCAGTTGCGGGCCCAGCCGGGCGTCGAGCCCAGCCTGGACGAGATGCTGCGCGACTATATGCGGACCCAGGCGCCGGTCGCGCCGCGCGCCATCGACAACCCGGCGCCGGGCGTAGCCGCGCCGATCGGGGACGTGACCATCTCGCCGCTGGCGCCCGCCCAGAACGCGACGCCGCCGCAGGGCTGAGCACCATGATCACCCTGGTCAATCCCACGCTGCCTTATGGTTTCGCCAAGCGGAACGGCGTCATCCTTCTGGACGCGGGCGACATCGCCGTGGTGGGCCTGCGCGACGGCGCTGACCCTCTGGCCCTGGTCGAGACGCGCCGGGCGCTGGGGCGGCCCTTGCAGGTGCAAGCCATGGCCCAGGCCGAGTTCGACCGCCGCCTGTCCGACGTCTATGCGGGCGACCTGAACGCCGCGGGCGATCAGCAGATGGAGATGCCGTCGGGCCTCGACGGCCTGATCGAGGACCTGCCCGCCGCCGCCGACCTGCTGGACTCCGCCGACGACGCCCCGGTCATCCGCATGATCAACGGCATCATCGCCGAGGCGGTGCGGGCTGGAGCCTCCGACATCCACCTGGAGCCCTATGAGAGCGCCCTGGTCGTGCGGATGCGGGTGGACGGCGTCCTGCGCGAAAGCCTCAGCCTGAACCCGCGCATCACGCCTTTGCTGGTGTCGCGCATCAAGGTCATGGCGCGGCTGGACATCGCCGAGAAGCGCGTGCCGCAGGACGGGCGCATCCCGCTGGCTCTGGGCGGCAAGACCCTGGACGTGCGGGTCTCGACCCTGCCGTCGCGGGCGGGCGAGCGGGTGGTGCTGCGCATCCTCGACAAGGATCAGGCCGATCTGCGGCTGGAAGACCTCGGCATGGACCCGCTGGCGCTGGACGCGTTTCGCCACGCCCTGCGCGAGCCCAACGGCATCATCCTGGTCACAGGCCCGACCGGCTCGGGCAAGACGACCAGCCTCTATGCCGGTCTGTCGCTGCTCAACGACGCCACCCGCAACATCCTGACGGTCGAGGACCCGGTCGAATACGCCATCGACGGCGTGGGCCAGACCCAGGTCAATCCCAAGGTCGGCATGACCTTTGCGGCGGGCCTGCGCGCCATCCTGCGGCAGGACCCGGACGTGGTCATGGTCGGTGAAATCCGTGATGTGGAGACGGCCAGCGTCGCCGTGCAGGCCTCGCTGACCGGGCATTTGGTGCTGTCCACCGTCCACACCAACGACGCCGCCGGGGCCGTGACGCGCCTGCGCGACATGGGGGTGGAGCCCTTCCTTCTGGCCTCGACCCTGCGACTGATCGTGGCCCAGCGGCTGGTGCGCCGCCTGTGTAGTGAGTGCCGCCGGGCCGAACCCGCCGACGCCGCGACCGCGCGTCTGTCGGGCGTGACCCAGGGCGCGACCGTGTGGCGGGCTCAAGGATGCGGGTCGTGTAACCACACCGGCTACGTCGGTCGGGTCGGCGTCTATGAGACGCTGAAGATCGACGACAAGGTGCGCCGCCTGATCGCCGCCGAGGCGGACGAGGACGCCCTGGTCGCCGCCGCCTTCCCTCAAGGCGGAAGCCTGTCGGACCGGGCGCGCGGCCTGGTGCTGGCCGGCGTGACCTCGGTCGAGGAGGCGGTGCGGGTGACGCGTCAGGAAACGCCCGAGGCGCATCCGCTGCCCGAGCCGGCATTGGGAAGCGCCGCCTGATGCCCGCCTTTGACTACAGCGCCGTGGATGTTTCCGGCCGCACCGTCGCGGGCGTGCTGACCGCGCCGGACGAGGCGGCTGCGCGCAAGGCGCTGGAGCGCCGCCGCCTGATGACACTGTCGCTCAGCCGGGCATCAGGAGCCGCCGCGACGAGCGACAAGGCCCCGCGTCTGCGCCAGAAGCTGTCGGCGCGGACCCTGGCCCTGGCCACGCGTCAGCTGGCCACCCTGATCACCGTCGCCCCCGTCGATGAGGCCCTGCGCACCCTGATGCTGCAAGCCGAGCGGCCGAACGTGCGCCGCATCCTGTCGGGCGTCCATGCGGGCGTGGTCGAGGGCCAGCGCCTGTCCGAAGCCATGGCGCGACAGGGCGCGGCCTTCCCGCCGCTGTACCGCGCCACTGTCGCGGCGGGCGAGGCGTCGGGTGCGCTCGCGCCCATTCTGGAGCGCCTGGCCGACGGGCTGGAGCGGGATCAGCAGGTGCGCGGCAAGGTGATCACGGCCCTGGTCTATCCCACCGTCCTGGCCCTGGTGGCCCTGGGGGTGGTGATCGCCCTGATGGTCTTCGTCGTGCCCAAGGTGGTCGATCAGTTCGACAGCATGAACCAGACCCTGCCCTTGCTGACGCGGGCGGTGATCGGGGTGTCGGACCTGATGCGGAACTGGGGCTGGCTGTTCCTGCTGCTGCTGGTCGGCGGCGGCGCGGGCTTCGTCGCGGGGCTGAGGAAGCCTGAATTCCGGCTGGCGGTGGACCGGCGGATTCTGCGTTTGCCGGTTGTCGGGCGGCTGACGCGCGACCTGCACGGAGCGCGGATGGCGCGCACCCTGTCGACGATGATCACAGCGGGTCTGCCGGTGCTTGAGGGGCTGACCATCACGGCCCGCACGGTGTCGAACCGGGCCTTGCGCGCCGCAACCGAGATGATGGCCGACGCCGTGCGCGAGGGCGGGGGCCTGTCGGCGGCCATGCGCCGCGCCGACGTCTTCCCGCCGATCCTGGTGCACATGACGGCGTCTGGCGAGGCCAGCGGTCGCCTGGAGCCGATGATGGAGCGCGCCGCGGACTATCTGGAGCGCGAGTTCAGCACCTTCACCGCCGTCCTGCTCAGCTTCCTCGAACCTGCGATCATCGTCGTCATGGGCGGCGTGGTCGCCCTGATCGTCCTGTCGATCCTTCTGCCCATCCTTCAGATCAACACCCTGGCGATGGGGTGAGACCGGAACCCGCCATGACCGAAATCCAGCCGCAACATCCCGCCGAGCCAGTCGCAACCGAGAGCGCTTGTGTCCGCGCTCAAGCAGCGACGCGCCGCGCGCGTCGCGATAGCGCTTCACGGCGCAAAGCCCGGCAGGGGTTTACGCTCGTGGAACTGATGGTGGTCATCGTCATCATCGGCCTGCTCGCGACGGTGGTGGCGATCAACGTCCTGCCGAGCCAGGACAAGGCCATGATCGGCAAGGCGCGGGCCGACATCTCGACGCTGGAGCAGGCGATCGAGACCTATCGCCTCGACAATCTGACCTTCCCGGACGCGCAGAGCGGTCTGCAGGCCCTGACCGCGCCGCCTGTCGGCTTGGCCCGTCCGGAACGCTATCGCGAGGGCGGCTATATCCGCCGTCTGCCGGAAGATCCCTGGGGCGCCCCATACCAGTACCGCCGCCCGTCGGCTCACGGCGGTCAGTTCGACGTCTTCTCCTACGGCGCCGACGGCAAGGAAGGGGGCGAGGGCAATGACGCCGACATCGGCAACTGGCAGAGCTGAGGCGTCTGCCAAAGCCCTCCCCCTCGAGGGGGGAGGGTTGGG